>CAYZVE010000176.1:0-2318 GCA_964481805.1 uncultured archaeon
ACTGCTCAGTTTATTCAAGGAGATTTTATTGATACGTGGAATAATGCTAAGAAACTTGGATATAAACGATACCGTTGGTCAATAGCAAAACATAAAAGTGGTGAAGATGACCCATATCGAATTTATCAGGATATTAACCCAGACAATTGGACTTCAAATGTTCCGTGGATTTTAGACCAGAATGTTAAAATATTACGTGATAATTGGTCGGATGATGAGTGGCTAGTTGAAGCGTTAGGTGGAATCGGTAGTGCCTCTGGATTAGTTTTTGACCCGAATGACCTTACGGCATGTATTTGTTCCAGATGTTTAGACGAAAATAAACCATGTAAACCATATAAAAACGGTTATTGTCCAATTATACAATATTATATGCAATTGGAAGGTTCACCATCAGATAAAATTCCACTTGATACTAAAAAAGCATTAAGAAAAATTGGTAGAAGAACTGAAGGGGTAGACTGGGGAAAGAAGTCTCCATGTGCGTATACTGCAACTGGTAAATATAGAAGAGCAGTATTTGTCCTTCATAGTGAAGAAGAAGTAATTGGCGGTGATGCTGATAAGATTCAGAAGGCAATAGATATAGCTGAAAAATGGAATATTGATGTTATTCGTCCAGACCCAAGAGAATGGGCGTACAATAATGCAATTGCTGAAAAAGGATTTGCGGTTCATCAATTATTTACTGGTGCAACTGGAGATGTTGAAAAAAATAAATATTTGTTTGTACTCAAACGACTTGTTGAACGTCACCTGATTATTATTCCGTGTATATTTGAAGATTTAATTAGAAGTTTGCGAAGTGCTACATATGATGATAAGGGAAGAATAAGAAAACATAAGGACCATTCGCTTGACAGTTTAATTTATGCAGTTTCATATTATGATGAAGTGTCTGACCAAACAGCATTTTGGAAAGCCATAAGAGGAGAAGTTATAGAGGAAGAAATGACTGAGGAAGAACAGGAAACTATTAAGAAACAAAAAGAGGAAAATGTTAAAAGAACTGGCGATGAAGATATTCGCATTATTGATGATTGGGAAGAATATGTTAAAAAACGAAAATGGAAAAAAGAGGAAGAACGTGAAGGCGAAGGAGAATTTCCATGGGGAGAAGGAGCGGATATGTGGTGATTGAATATACAATTCTTATTTCCAACCTTCTTGTAACAATAGGATTGTTTTTGGTTACAGCGTACAGGGTTAAAATAGAGAAAAAACAAATTAACATTCTTATTAAGAATGCAAACGCCGCTGAAAAAATAAAAATGTTAAAACAGACCATAAAAAAGGAAAAGGATGAAATTTTAAAAATGAATAGTGAAGAAGTATTGGAACTTTTAGAAGAGGTATGTAATAATGAGGATTAGACACGATTCTGATAAAGTTAAAGAATTTTCTGAAATTATGCTTAGTAAATATTATAAGAGAGGTAAAAATGAACGTCCAAAGGGATTTCATCGTTCGGATGCTCTGGCATGTCCATTACGGGCTTTCTGGCGTATGACTGGAGAAATAGAGGAAGAATATGGAACTCGTGATGTAGGTACATTATTATTAGGAACTTTGGCTCATATAGCTCTTCATAAATATTTTGATGCTCAAGAAAAAGTGTATACTCTTCAGGGAATTTATATCACAGTTGATGCTATATATGGTAAATATCCTATAGAAACAAAATCAACACGAGCCAGAATTTATAAAAAAGAAGATTTACTTGAGAGTTGGATTGAACAGATTGCTTTGGCTATGGCGGTTATGAAAGTAAATAAGGGATATTTAATGGTTATGAATATTATAACTTATGGTTTGACGGTTTGGGAGATAACAATGACAAATGAGGAAAGAGAAATGTTTCTTAATTCATGTGTCTGGCAAATTATATCAATAGCTGATGCAATTAAAAAGAAAAATCCATCTTCCTTAACACCTAAATATTCTGAGTGTAAATGGTGTCCTTACCGACCGAAAAGAGGAAAGAAAGGATGTCCATATTATAAACCGTCTAAGTAAAAAAATTATTCTTCGTCGGGAAACTCAAGATTTTTAAGAACTAACTCTACTTCGCAACGAGGATTTAAAAGTTTAATACAGAGTAAAAGTTTTTTAAGTCGCCTATGACTCATAATTATTCCAGTCTCTTCTTTATATTCCCGTTCTTCATCTAAAAAGATTTCTGGACGATTTTTACATAACCAAAACAACATGTCTAATTCACGAGTAATCCTCTTTTGCATACGAGTAATATAAACGCAATGCTTAACAGTCTTTTCTGGCTTTCCACTTAAAGATTCCAGATATTTTTTCATTTTTTT
>CAYZVE010000177.1:0-2300 GCA_964481805.1 uncultured archaeon
ATAATAGATGATGTACTACCAGTTACCTTAAAATTTTGTTGCTCTGGTATTCTAACAGTAACTGACAATGCTTGGTTATTTCCAGTATTAGCAACAGAAAGTGATGTCTGCCCTGCTGAACTTTCAGAGAATGTCACATCAAAGTCAGTTTCTCCACCAACAAAAACTCCTGCTTTTGTATTTATTTCTCTAGAAGTTCCATTCTCAGACTCAAACTTCAGATTAAGATTTAATTGGTAAAGTCCTGCTACAGCATTTACATCAGCCACAACAATATATTCTAAATCAGAAGACTTGCCTACGTCAATATATTTAATGTATTTAGTGTCATCTGAATAAACAGGTAGAATAACCCCATCCTCTTCATTCCATGAAAAAATAAGATTCTGCAAAGGAGAATTTCCAATATTTGTAATGGTAAATTTTAGTGGTATTTCTTTGCCAGGATCAAGTTTTGCCTTGTCAATGTATATAATCTGTGCAAATTCCTTGCCACTAACCTCAATATTAAATACTTTTGTAGTATAAGTATTTGAACCTGCTTTGCCCTCTTTGATTTTTATTTCATTTGTTCCTTTGACAGCATCTTTATCAACTCTTAGTTTATATTTAATTATGACTGCATCATCTCCCTTTTGATATCCTGATAAGGTTTTAATTGTTTTTACATATTCTTCACCAGATATTTTGGTGAATGGATATTGTGGTAATAGTTCCAGTTCCAAATTATTAGATTCCTTCCCACCAAGATTCTCAACCATGAGTCTTAACTCAACAATTTCTCCTGCTCTTGCAGGGTCAGGATTTTGATTTATCAATGATATGCTTATTATTTCTGAATCGTCGGTATCAGCCCAAACAAAATTAGAAAAAAGGCCAAAAATCAATATACTAATAATTAATATTTTTTTCATCATTTAAATTCACCCCTTTTTTATGATTATGCTCAATTTTTTCAATCTGTCCATCTTTGAGATGAACAACCCTTTGTGCATTCTTTACCAAATGAAGATCATGGGTAACCATGATTATGGTTCTATTATCTTTCTCATGTATTTTAGTTAAAAAATCCATGATAAATTGTCCAGTATTACTATCTAAATTGCCAGTAGGTTCATCAGCCAGAATTATTTCAGGGTCAACTGACAATGCTCTGGCAATAGCCACCCTTTGTTGTTCCCCTCCTGAAAGCTGAGATGGCAGGTGCTGAATCCTATTCCCCAAACCAACTAGATTTAGCAGCTCATATGCTCTCTTCTTAGCTGTGAATGTATCTACATCCTGGAACTCAAGAGGCAGCATCACATTCTCCAAAGCAGACAATGTTGGGATAAGATTAAACTGTTGAAAGATAAAACCAACTTTTTCTCCCCGGATTTGGGCTAATCTTGATTCTTTTAATTCTGCAATATTATCATTATCTAGGAAGATTCTTCCTTTATTAGGCAAATCCAGGCAGCCAATTAAGTTTATCATAGTGCTTTTGCCGCTTCCACTAGCTCCAGTGATGGCTAAAAACTCTCCTTTTTGAACTTCTAAATCAATATCCCTGAGAGCAGGTACCTGAACATTGCCCATCTGGTAAATCCTGCTAACATTCTCTAACTGAATAATCGTATTTTTCATTTTGTACCGAAAACATTATATACTTGTTTATATTTACTATTTTGAAACATAGTGAAACGAAACAATATATAAACTGTTCGTGAAACCAAGTGAAACGAAACAAACTGTAACTTTAGTCAATTGGTCTAAACCTGAGATGAAACAAAATGAAACTATCCTTTGATAAGCACAAATGGCATGTAATAATCATGATAATCTGCTTTATATACTCAGGAATCTCATTAGTGGTCTTTACACTTCAAATAAATTCTCTTATCCAAGCTGAAAAATCGCAACAAAGATTAGATGAAAGAATGATATTAGAAAATCAGGTAAATGAATCAGATCTTGATGGCCCTGCTGTTTTTCAAGGAAAGCCTTTTGATTCTAATTTTTCAAGAAGTGGTTTTTGGGGAGGTACAAGAACAAATCTTTTTTACCCCATAATTATCATATCTTTGTTAGGCTCGATTATCTCTATTTTAGCAGGATTATCACTCATGGATCTGCTAAAGAAAAAAGAAAAAAAAGAATTAACAAAAAGTATTATTGATACAATGACTACACCAGAAGAAAAGCTTGTTATAAAAGAACTAGAAGAAGCTAATGGAGAATTGACGCAGTCTGAATTAGTTAAAAAAACAAAATTATCAAAAGTCAAAGTTCATAGAGTAATCAAAAGATTAGAACAGTTA
>CAYZVE010000178.1:0-2296 GCA_964481805.1 uncultured archaeon
GTTATATAGCAAGGTTTTTATATTACAACCTTTCTAATAAAAGTATGATTAAAGAAAGTTATGGATGGTATACTGGGAAAGCTCTATTTGCATTAACTATTATATTTGGGTCTATAACTTTTTTTATGATAATGGGGGTTATTGCATCCCTTCAGATGGATTACTTTGATATATACTCATTCTTAGGCTTTTTCGTTTTTCTTGGATTGACCATCTGGACAGTTAGAAAAGGAAGAGGAAAATAATCATTACCTTCCCATCTTGCAATAAAGAAGTTATGATTAAGAAATAAAGGGAAGAAATAAGGAATTTATTTATGATATTTCTTCTTTAAATATATAATAAAAGGATTTGCTTTAAAATCTATTTAAAGATAGACCTAAGGAAATTAAGTATTCTCCAAAACAATGATGGTTTTTCTTCTTCTATTTCTTTTACAAGTTCTTCAGATTTTTCTTCTTTCTTTGATTTTATCTTATCCTCAATAGGAATGTATACTGGTTCTTCTATGTATATTTGTTTTTTCTCTTTTTTTAGAACATTATCTAATGCTCTGTGATATTTTTCTTTATCTTCTTTATCTTTCTTGGTTAAATATCATGCATAGGGAATACAGGGATGGCCAATTTTATGTTTTGGATTACTTTTTTGTCCAAATAAATAAGGTTTGTAAGGATTAATATGTTCTTTACAATAATAACCACCACAATATCTGCATTTAGTAAGTTTTCTCTTTTTCCTACATAAGTGATAATTGCATCTTATTTTGTCAATCTTTGATTTCTTTGGTTCTTTAAAAGTTTCTTTCTCAGTTTTCCCTCCTCCGTCTATAAAAACAGTACCAGCGGGAGGACTAAAAGAACTTATACTGCTTATTGTTTCCTCATTCATAAAGTCTGAACCGTGACCCATAACCAAAATGTGAGTTACTTCATGAATTGCAACATCTTCTATATCTATAATTTTAATTAATTGACTTTCAGAAACACAGATTATATGAGTATCAAGATGGTAATGTGCCAACTGATTTTCATCTTCATCTGGACATCCATCAAAATTAATGTAAGGGATAGGTAAATCTCTTCTTTTACATATTTTATAAACTACTTCTATAAATTTTTTCTTTTTGATTTCTAATATCTTTTCAAAAGATTGGCTTCTAACCATCTGTAGTATACAGTTTATATGTTGGGTTATATAAAAACATTGTTAAAAAATATAATTCTTTATTGTTATATTAGAGCCCCCAGAAAATTAATACAAATGTTTATATACAATATATTATTATTAAATGAAATATAATGGTAAACGGTACACTTAAACATATAATAGTAAGTGTTTTAATTCTAGTTATTGCCTTATGGATATTTTCTTATTTTTTTAATCCTTATACAAGATTACAAACTCAATCATACATACAGAATATTAAATCTAATGTTCAAAGTCAAGTAAAAGAGATATCTAAAGATGTGCCCTATACTGCTGAAAATAAATGTATTCAAGAAGCAAGTAAATTAATACCTAATTATCTCTTTTTATCAAATAATTTGGAAGTACAAGTTAAGAATTTTTGGCAAGATGGTTCTGAAATGGAATATGAACATCCATATCCATATGGTGATTTTTCGTATAGTGATTTGATTTCTATGAACAAATTCAGGAGTGGTACAAACGAAGAAGAAAATGTTAATTATCTGTATTTGGAAGTAGGGGAATTTGTATATTCCAAAAAGATTATAGATGGTGAAGGAAATGTTTTGGGCACCAATTCCTTTAGCTTTAAACCAATATTGAAAGAATCAAAATGTACATTTGAAATTATCGGTGATGCTAGACAAAACGTCAAGATATCTCAAGAAATGGAGGCAGAGTATACAATTGGGTGGAATGGGATTACAGATGAATTAAAGGAGATTTTTAACTCAGATAATATTACAGTACAATTAATTGAGGGTTCTTCTGGTTATAACAGACCAATATGTAAAGAAGAATCTATTAAAGAAAGTTCTGGAGAGTATACTTGTGATTTAAACGACTTGACAGAAGAGGAATTAGATTTTGTTAAAAAACAATATTGGTACGAAGGCGAAAATGAAGTATTTTTATTTCGCTTCAAACCCGAAATACGTGAAAATCAAATTTATGAGGTAGTAGATTATGAATTTACCTCTTGCAGTTGGATAACTTAATAAGAATAATCCCTTAAAACCTACTTTTTTAGTCAATTAGCCAAGCCTTAGCCAAGCCCCGAGCGAGAGTTGAACTCGCGACCTCCACCTTACCAAGGTGGCGCTAT
>CAYZVE010000179.1:0-2260 GCA_964481805.1 uncultured archaeon
TTGCAGAATATGCACAATTCATCTTTACTGCCATATTCTCCATTAACTTCGTCTAATTTATTTTCTATCTCCTCTAAAAACTTCCTATTATCTTTCATCTAAATCAACCTCCATTTCTCCGAGTAGTTTTATGTGTGTTGGATAGGGTAAAAGGTTTTTGTTTTTTAGGGTGTTGTTTACGAGGTTGCTTTGGAGGTTTCAGTTGATTTTTTGAGGGTGCTTTCTTGAAATTTGGTTTATGATATTTTTCAATTAATAACTCACCCAATACCCGAAAATAAATCACAACTCTACTTAACATTTTTATCGCCCTCCTTTAATTTCTTAAGTATATTTCCGACACCTTTCAGTTCATTTAAATCAATCTCACGATTTTGTATCCTCTCTAAATACACTGGTAGAATCTCAGTCACAAATTCAAACACACGTTGTGTTTCTTCTATGCCTTTTTGTGTGAGAACTGCATAGCATTTCCAACAAAATTTATTAGCCACTGAGTTGACTTCTGCACACCTCCAACATTTGTAAGTTGGAATCTCGAACTTAGGTTTTATTGCTTCCTGCTCGATACCAGCCATCTGTAGAATTTTATTTTTGACATCCCCACCTGATAAGTGCGTGTAGATGCTTGGTGTGTTCGAGTTCTTCGACCATCCAAACATAACCCTCCTCTCGCTTTCTGTGAGATAGGTAGCTGTGTGCGTGGCTTTTGTGTGCCTGAATAAATGTAAATTAACATTCCTTTTTATTCCAGCATCTTTAGCCAATTTTCTGATTATATGCCTCAGATTCATTGTCTCCATCGGTCGACCATAACTCTTTTTACCTAATGTGCAGAACAATGAAGCTTCAGGGTCATCTTTTTTCGGATGATTATTAACCCAAGCTTTTAAGTCAGGCATAGAAGAAGTTAAGAAAACAACCCTAGACCCTGTCTTCCCTTGTTGTACAGTTAATGTTGCATATTGATTTTCAAATGTCACATCTTTCAATTTCAAATCAGCAATCTCTGAGGCTCTACAACCACTATCATATAAAACAGCAACAATAGCCTTATCTCTAGGGTTGTTTGCAACCTGAATCATTTTTTGTATCTCATCCATTTTTAGAATTATCGGAATTTCTGCATTTGTTCTATTATTCAACGTTAACCATTTCACGGCATCAGGGAACTTATCTCCTTTGTCACCATCATACAACCAACGGAAAAACGGCTTTAAAACCCTCTTAAACATAGCTTTGTAGTTTTCTGATTTGTCAATAACACACTCCTCAAAGAACTTTTCAACATCCTTTCTCGTGACTTTTTTAAACGGTTTCTTCACAAAATCCGAGAAATAAATCAAATAAAAAGCATATCTGCTTGTCGAGTTCAATTTCCTTGAATTAGTGGCTAAATAGTTTGTGTACCCCACAATCTGTTTTAAGTTTTGTTTTGGTACTGCATATTTATGTTTCTTCAATCCTTTATGTTTCTTCAACCCCAACTCAAATCTTACTATGTTTTCATCCGATTTCGAAAGTTCTTTTATTTTGTCAAGAAATTGCTTGGCTCTAAATTCTACTCGTTCTGAGTTGGTCATATCCCTAGTGTCCACTTTATCTTTCATATCTAACAATCCCCGATATATCTATATCTTCATCTACAACCTTTTTAAAACTGCATACCAAATCACATTTGAAATAATCCACCACTCCTTTTTGCAATTCCCTCCAACCTTCAGCTTCTTCCTCATCCCAAATTTCAGTTTCAAGGTGGTGTGTAACCAAATCAACCCTCTCATCAACCTGTTTCCATAAGCTAGGTTTGAAAATCTCAAATCCTATCAAGGGTAGAATTGCATACTTTTCGAGTCTGAACACTTTGATTTTATCACCTGGAAGATAGTTCAGCTCGACGTCTTTATCACTTAAGAAGACCTTAGCTCTTTTGTCTAAAACCCTACTATTTTCATCAATTATAGCAACTCCAATGTTCTTATCACTGTTCAATCCACCTATACAAATAAACCCTTTCCTCGTTAGGAAAAATGGATTTTCTGTAAAATTTTCTGGAAACACCTTTATGTTATACTCCCCCAGCTTATAGTCTACAATCAATTATTCCACCTCCATTTTTGAACCAAAACTTTAAAAGAATGAAAATCCAATCTAATTACGTCAGAAACAGTGTTCTCTGGCTGAATTTTAGAAAATAATAAAGGATAAATTATTAATTTCTTAAAATTTAATAAGTCAATAGTTAATAATTAATTTCAAG
>CAYZVE010000180.1:0-2258 GCA_964481805.1 uncultured archaeon
GCTGAATCGGTAAGTTATTCTGCTGATGACTTAATGGCAAGGATGGGAATTGTATAGTGTAGAAAAAGGATAAAAATTTAAAAAAATATTTGACATTTTTGCAAAAATATGTTATAATTACCTCATGAAAGTATAAATTCGTGTTGGCGTGAAACAAGACATGAGGTTTTTAATGAAAGCAAATGAAGTAATAAAAATTTTGAGAATTACTCGTCCAACTTTGTCTAAGTATGTAAAAGAGGGTCTAATCAAAGTTACAGTTCTCCCCAATGGTCGTTACGATTACGACAGTGATTCTGTTTATGCTTTCCTAAATAAAAATGTTCAACGGAAGACCGTGGTTTATGCTAGGGTTTCTACCAGTAAGCAGAAGAAAGATCTCCAAAATCAGGTAGATCTTTTGAAAAACTATGCAGTCATGAATGGTTTTCAAATCGGAGCGGTTTATCAAGATATCGCTTCAGGTATTTCTTTTGAAAAACGGCAAGAATTTTTTGAAATGCTTGATGCTATATTAAATGGGCAAATCGCGGTTGTTCTAATTACTTACAAAGACCGGCTAAGCCGCGTGGGGTTTGAGTTATTTAGTCATTTATTTCAGCAGTTTGGCTGTAAAATTATCGTTATTTCAGAGGTCGGCTCCCCTCAGTTAGACTCCCAAGAAGTTTTTGAGGAAATCGTATCTTTACTGCATTGTTACTCCATGAAACTTTATTCTTCCCGAAAGAAAAAGAAGATTCTCGAACTGATAGAAGAGGAGACAACATGAGATTGGTTTATTCATTCCGCATAGACCAAAATGATAAAGTAATTTATTCGACACTAAAAGAGATGTCAAAAATCTCAAAAGACTTATATAATCAAGCTCTTTTTGAGGTAAAAAAGAATTATGAAGAGATAGGGGAAATCCTTTCTTACTCACAGCTTGACAAGATTATAAAGACTAAGAAGAATCTTGAGGATAATATAAACTATCACTTATTGCCTGCTAAAGTCGCACAGCAAACCTTGATGTTAGTCGAGCAGAATATCCAATCTTTCTTTAAGGCTAAAGCTGATTATAAAGAGCATCCTGAGAAATATTTAGCCTGTCCACAATTCCCGAATTTTCTTGATAAGAATGGTCATTTTGTTTTAGTTTTTACCAACCAGCAAGCTAAAATAACAGAAGATGGAAAGATACAACTTACAAGAGACGTGGCTATCCACATTCCAGAAGAAGAATTTTCAAAATATCAACAATACTTCCTAAAGAAAGAAGGCTTTCGTATAGTTCCTAAGTTTAATCAAGTTCGGATTGTTCCTAAGTTTAATGCTCAATTCTTTAACATAGAGATTATTTATGATAAATCTGAATTAAGTTCAGATTTAGACATTGAACGTGTGGCCTCTCTTGACATCGGAGTTAATAATTTAATCACGTTGGTTGATAACTATATGGACGAAGAAGATAGAAAGCCTATTATAATAAACGGGAAACCGATTAAAAGCATTAACCAATTTTATAATAAGAAGCGTGCAGAAATTCTTTCGAAGCTTTCCCAAACCAATCAAAGAAGCTCAAAGGAACTGAGTACGTTACAAAACCCTACCTTATTTTCCTCTGTACTAATTAAAGTAAGGTTTTGTAACGTACTGAGAGAAATTACTGATTGGCGAAATGAAAAGATTAACGATTACATGCACAAAGCCAGTCGATTTGTGATTAACCATTGTAAAGCCTTCAATATTGGACATATTGTCATCGGTAAAAACGACGGTTGGAAACAAGAGATTAACATTGGCTCGCGAAATAACCAAAATTTTGTTTTCATACCATTTAACAGGTTAATTCAACAAATTCAATACAAAGCAAAATTGGTTGGCATAGAAGTAACAACCACAGAAGAAGGTTACACAAGCAAATGCTCTGCTCTTGACTTAGAAACTATCGGTAAGCATGAAGACCATGCTTATGCGGGTAAAAGAGTAAAAAGAGGGCTGTTTAGAACCGCTCTTGGCATTCTAATCAATGCTGATGTCAATGGTGCTTTGAATATCTTGAGAAAAGTCATTGGTGACATATTTTTGAAGCCTTTTATAGAAAAAGTAGCTCGGCTAATACCGAGTAGAGGGTATTTGTGTTATCCATCTAAAGTGTATTTTTGAACATTCTTTAATAAAATATTGAATGTTTTTTAATATCCTTTAGTAAAATACGCACATGAATAATGACGTACTGCTAAAACGCTCTTTAGAAGTAGCGGTTCCGCTTTGGA
>CAYZVE010000181.1:0-2253 GCA_964481805.1 uncultured archaeon
ATGATTGGGAAATATCCAAAACCGAAGAATATAAACCCTATGGAAGAAAAAGCAGGGTTGAGTTTAATTACAAGCCGTTATGAAAATGCCTCAAAATATAGAAATAGAACAACAAATATTGGGCGAGATAATTGGTCGTGGTGATGCCATTCAATCGGTGATCGAAATATTAAAAGCAGAAGATTTTTACAGAGCATCCCACCAAATTATATATCAAACGATGCTTGATTGTTATGATAAAGACATATTTATCAATCTATCAACCCTATATAATGAATTAAATGAAAAAGGCAAATTAAATGAAGTTGGCGGTGCTACCTATATGACGAGTTTATTGAGTTGTGCTTGTGAGTGGGAACACTCAACTTTATATAATGCAGGGAAAGTAATAGAGTCAAAAAAAAAGAGAGGATTGGTTGTCTCAATGATAGAAATAACAAAAGATTTAGATATGTCTTGGGAAAATATACAAAAAAGCATAGAGGATAAATTACTCAATCAAGTTATGGAGAATAAAGGCAAAAATACCTTTTTTTCTATAAATGAAAGAGGAGAAGAGATATTATCTCAAATAAGATTTTATTATGAGAATAAAGGCAAAAATATAGGAATTGCCACAGGATTTCCTAAACTAATGAGAAAATGTCCTTTTCTGCTTAAAGATTATGTTATTTTAGCAGGGGCACCCCGATTAGGTAAAAGTATTTTGGCTATGAATTTGGTGTATAATATAGCCAGAGCAGAAAAAAGGCACACTGCTTTTCTTTCGTGTGAAATGTCCAGAGAGGAAATAGAATTACGGCTGAATAGTTTACATTCAGGATATAATACAGGAGACATAATGTTTGGCAAGGTTCATCCAGAGAATCTAAAAATTGATAGTTTAAAAGAATTACCTATTTTAATTTCAGAGTTTGGTTCTACCACTGTTGAAAAGATAAGAAATGGATTGAGATTGCTTAAAAAGAAGTATTCAGACTTGTGCTTTGTGGCTATAGATGCAATAAATTTTATCAAGGACAGTAGCAATAATAAAAATGGAAGGGCTCAAGAAATTACAGAGATTAGTGGCAAATTAAGAGATTTAGCTCAAACACTTAACATAATTATTTTATTGGTATGTCAATTACCTAAGACCATTTCAGGCAAAAAGCCTAAATTAGAGGACATAAAAGATTCTGGTAGTTTGGGTTATGATGCAGATACTGTATTTTTCCTACATTGGGATATAGATAAATATTTGAAAGAACCAGATACCGATATAATCAAAGTAGAACTTTTAATTGAAAAACAACGCAGGGGCATATGGGGACGAAGTGATTATCTAACTTTTATTCCTACAAAAATGTATTTTGGTGAAAGCGATGGACATTAAAGGCAAACAAAAATTTGTTATTTATCTTGATTATAGCGATAGCGTTGGGATTGAAGTTAGCTATGTTAAAAAGGGGGAAACCCTCTATTTTTCTGGTTGGTTTTGATGCTGGGAAATTGACAATTCACAATTTTTGCGAATTGCTTGGGATTGATAAGAAAGATTTAAGGGTAGAAAAGGGGCAAATAAGCCTTTCTTCTAAAAAACAGTAAGAGAAAGGTAAAAGAGTAGGTGATTTTTCTACTTTTCAAAAATAGGGCAAATTTGAGGGTATTTTAAACAGGAGGTAAAAATGTCAATACTTGATAAAGTTTATGATTTTGAAGCATATAATACAATGAAAACAGAAAAACTTGAATTCTGTCTATTTTGGTATAAAGAAGCCCTAAAAAGTGATGACAGTTTGAGTGATGAGCGAAGAGCTGAGATAGCCAAGAAGATAGGGCTGATTCAGGATATTTTGGAAGAGAGAGGAGGTAAAATATAAATGTCATTCAAGGATGAAATTATTGGCGTTTTTGTAGAACAAAAGGGGGGCAAAAAATGACAATTAAAAAAGAAAAATTAAGAAAATTTAATGAATTAACTCACGAGCAAATTTGCAGGAAACTATTATTTTTGATTGACGACTTACAAACAAGGTTAGAAGTTGCTGAAGGAAGGCTATCTATACACAAACTGAAAATTTCCTACCTAATTAGAAAAGAGAGGGGGGAAGAAAAAAAATAAAATGAAGCTAATAATACCTTTATCTGCCATCTTTTTCTTTCTCTTTGGAGTAATGTTCCAGGAAGGGATAATGAGAAAAGATGTATCCTCACAGACCAAAAGTTTACCAGCCATAGAATGGTGTATTGCCGATATAACGGCAACGGCAT
>CAYZVE010000182.1:0-2236 GCA_964481805.1 uncultured archaeon
ATTATGAGAAGTTTGCGGAACGGAGTGGAGCAAATTTGGGAAAATCACGAGCCGAGTGATTTTCCTCATAATCCTTGTTATACGCCCCGAACGGAATGAAGTGGAGTGAGAGTGCAACGTGGCTCGGAGCGAAGCGGAGAGAGTCGAGAAAGGCTTTTACATCAAGCGAACAAAGTGAGCAATCAAATAAATACATCAAGGCGGAGTTTCGTCAATCAACATAAGATGTGTTTTAATTCAATTGTATCCTTATCAGATAAGTAGTTTTCTAAAGACTTTTTGCAAATATATCTCTCGTTTGCTTTATCAACTTATCGACCTGTTCTCTATTCTCTTTTTTTATATTTTTATAAGTATCCTTTGCCTGCAAATATGTATTATGATAAGGTTCTTTCGATTTTCTATATGATTTATAAATTATGTTAAAATACCGGGCAACTATCTTCTCAAGTTTCTTTCTAAATTTTTCATAGTCTTTATCAGATAAATTTTCATAATATTTAACAAATTTGTTTTCCCAGTTTGATAGGTGTGAAATGGAGTCATAAATGTAACCAAGAACTAAAATTGTAGCTCTCGTTTTGAATATATAATGATATTCAAACTCATGAAAATCTTTTTTTCCTTTATATTCATCCTGAATTTCACGGTTTAAGTAAATAAGAGCAAGAATTTTATTTGTTGTAACACCATTGTTAAAAATGTTTTCATACTCCGATCCAAAAAATAGTTTACTTCCTTTATTTAATGCAATATATGGACTAATTCTAACAACTACTAGCAATTTTGCTACCCCTTCATTATTAATTACATCAACGAACATCTGTTTATAAGAAGGGTATTTTTTCTTCATTTTATGGAACTCTTGACCTCTCTTTATTTCATAGTAAATTTTTTTGTGTTCAAACTGATGTTTTAATCTTACTTGAATTGGATCATTTGATTTTAAATCTCTTTCATTTACAGGGTTAGAAGTATTTTGGTACAATGTCAGTTCATCAATAAATTCGTGCTCACGCGACTCAATGACTCTAACTAGAAGATTTCCCTTCAAATCTGCATTATATTGTTGAATACTTCTTACTGTTTGGCAACCATTTACTACCTGTGGATTTTTTAGTCTTATGTACCCCTCTTCAGGAATTATCGATGCCTCATCTGCAAGAATTGTTATTCCATTATTAAAATACCAGAAGAGATCTTGGCGAGTATTCAGGGTATTCATTATACCTCTGTTACAAACATTTTTACCTAAAAAATCTCTTACATTTTTTCTAAATAGATTATCTTTAAACCTATTTACCATAAGTCTAATTTCATCTAAAGGGACTGAAACAACCCAAGAATTATATGCTGAGGATTTAAGAGTTTTGATCATAGTTTTATCTCTGTCATCATATCTTAGGTTATGTGTACCTATATCTGGAGTAAAACCCCTTAAACTATCGGTGTATTTCAATATAACTTCGTTGTAGAAATATAATGCATACTCGCCTTTCTTAAATCCTAAGGTATTTTTCATAATTCTATCTATATTTGGAATCTCTTTGTGTGTTGTAATAAAGATTAATTCTAATTCATACTTGTCTTTCTTAATTTTATCAAAAGCATCATTAAACAGTCTCTTTGCTGTCTGATTGGCATTATGTGTTATTGAATCCAAACTAGATCTTGTTTTAAAATAATTCCTTACAGAAGCTAATAATTTTATATCATTTTCCTTTGCCTGAGTCTGATTACCATCACGCTCATATTTTGATTGAATAATGACTACTTTTCGCTCATCTGTATCAATTATAACTGCATCAACCCCTTTGTCATGAGTACCATCACAAATTGAATCCAATATCCTTTTTTCAGAATATGCAAAAATTGTTTCACAAAACCAATAAATAAAAGCATGATAATCCTTTAAATCATACTTATCGCAGATGTTAGTTATGCGTTTGAGAAATTCTTCATAAGGTTTTTTCATATAAAATGATAGAATTAAAGAAATATATAAAGGTTACTAAAAGAAACTCGTGATGTAGAAATAAAGTGGGTACTTTGAGTTTTTTGGCATTTTAACACACTAAGAGTTTAGAAGCCTCAAAGTTGAGTTTTCTTCGATTTTACCTACATTTAACCTCAAAATTCTGAGGTTCTATATAAAGTTATGCCCTCCGTTTTTCTACATCACGAAAGAAACTCCGCCCTTCAAAAAATAAAAAGCCTTTCTCGATTGCGTATAACA
>CAYZVE010000183.1:0-1682 GCA_964481805.1 uncultured archaeon
CGCCGCTTTGCGGCATTAAGAATTTCATCTCCGAAATTGATTTTATCTTTAAATCGAGACATTTATTGAGCCACAATATCTATAAAAAGTCTACGAGTAACTGCATCTGAAGGAACTTCTAATTCAAAAGTTGCTGTGAAGGAAGATCCCGAGGCCAAGACCCCATAAAAAATCTTATTAGAATAAAGACTTCCAACCCCTCGTCTGAAATATTGAGTTATTGGATTGCCTAAAGAATCTGTAAAAGAAATAATCAGTCCTCCAGTGGATTGAAGTCCTTCGGTTGTCTCACTCCCCCAGGTTAACAAATCCTGATAATCTGTGCTTGGAGAATAATTAGCAGGATTGTCAACATCCCCAACATCAGAAGCTGCTCTTAAATAAAAGCCTAGATGGGCATAGTCGGAAACACTGAGATTACTAATCGTAACAGCTATTGGGCCCGCGGAGAAAGCACCGCCAGACAAGCGTAGTGGATCGTAGATTACTTTTCCAGTAAGGCCCTCTGCGAATTGTAATTCCATCGTTATCTCGCTTTCATAGATAAAAAGTTTGATGCTGAGTATTCTATACCATTTTTTTCAATTCTAACAGAGTAATAATATGTATTGTTAGAAGTAATATCGTAGTCTTGAAAAACAATTGGCCCTTCTGGGGGATTAGCAACTTTGTCTATAAACACCCATTCAGCTAAAGCACTTGTTCGTTTATATAAGCTATATACAAGATATGGTCCTTCCCAAGTAGCAATAATTTCATTATATGTTGGATAAGAATTTCCATAAATGGCACTTTCAATTTTTTCCCAGATAAAAATTACAGAGGTTGCAGCTGGGACGTAAGTCTTCAGCAACTCCTCGGCTTGCTCTTTGGTAAGAACGCCGCCATAGCCTTCTAATAAAGATAGGGACGGATGCATAAGAATTACACCACTTTCAGGCACTTGCAAACCATCTTCTCCGCAGCCCAAGGGAGACTGCAAGACTCTTGGATTGGCTCGAACCGCTTCTTCAAAGTGGTCATCTACGATTCCAGAAGATCTTGTTGCATCACAAACAAACGAGTCGCCTATTGCGGACGTATCAAGACAAAGAACCTCTGCAACTACAAAATAAGAATAATCATTTAAATGGCTAGAGGTATAAAGCTTTGTAAAGGTTTCTTCTGTAGGGTCAGCTGAAATATACTTCATACCAATAACAGAATTTGAATTTACAGTTCCATCAGAATTAAGCAACTGCAAATTTGGATAAGAAAAGCCCAAAGGCTGAGAACAGTAAGCAATCTTTCCATCTTTGGCAATACCAAGTAAATGAAGCGCCCGATCCTTTTCATCAACATCAGGAACTACATAATAAATCCACATATAATCTAAGGCGTTCTTATTATGCAATGGATTGAGTGATTGATGTGTACACTCTAAATCATCAGCTTCATAGAACATTGCAGCATAATAAGAATTTGCTGAATCTAAATCTATTCCGAAACTAACGAATCCATGATTGTTATCCCAACTAAATATTTTATCTGATTCAATAAATATTTCTGTATCTGAATATCTTTGACCATGTTTTAAAGAATCAGTAGATAAAACTCTAATTAAAACTTCATCTGGATCATAAACAAATAATTCAAAATGCATATATTTGTTTGGATTTACAGAAATTTTATCTCTATTGGCA
>CAYZVE010000183.1:1692-2226 GCA_964481805.1 uncultured archaeon
TTGGCATAAATAGTTCTTGAGTTTACCCATAAAACAGATCTATAAGGAGAATAAATATAGGGTTTTGAAGGGAAATAGTTTTGAACTTCAAATTCTGGAAACCAATACCTACGAACCTTGTTGTTGACAAAAGTAGTAAAATCTCCTGCTGAGAATCTCAGATACCAAGTATCTTTTGAACTTCTTCCAGTTGGAAGAAAGGGTTTAATTACAGAAGCACTTATGGTCCGTATATACCAAGGACCTGTCGAATTGAAATAATAAGTATAACCTGAGCTATTCTTTTCAATTGAATAAACTGAATAAGCAGTTGTCATCTTTCCATCAGGAGTTAAATCTTCCCAAGTTGCCAACTTAGCTGTTGGAACAGGATTTAAAAGCTCTGTAGTAGATTTACCATCTGCATTTGTAGAGATAATATAATAAAGCCGGTATGCCCCTGTAATCTGATCAAACTGATTTCGAAAGTTAGTGTAGATATTTCCAGCGACAAGATCTAACAAATAGCCAGGTTCAACTTCAACTACTTTTCCA
>CAYZVE010000184.1:0-2220 GCA_964481805.1 uncultured archaeon
TATTCCTGATTTTGCACCTCCAAATGGAATTTCAGCTAAAGCATTTTTCCATGTCATTGCTCTTGCTAGACCAAAGACCTCACCGACAGTAACATCAGGAACCATTCTTATTCCTCCCTTACCAGGACCTAATGCTGTGTTGTCAATAACAAGAAAACCTTTCATTCCTGTTTTAGGATCATAAACTGATAGAATTTTTTCAGGACCCCATTCATCCTGTTTTATTTCTAAATTTAACATAATTATCAACTCACTTATTTTTATGTCCCCAATCAGCATAAAGATTTCCTTCTACTCCCTTGATATAATTATAAGCTTGCAGTGCTGCAATTGCCCCCTGGCCTGATGCAACTACAATTTGTTTGAATGGATTGTCGGTTACATCCCCGGCAGCAAAAATTCCAGGCCTTACTTTATTAGAATCTGGATAAAATGCCTGACAATTCTCATTAATTGCAATAAGGTTACTTTCATTTGTTTTTACAAGATGCTTGACAAATTCGGTTTTGACTTCAGAACCTATTTCAACAAAAGCTCCTGCTACTTCCAATTCCTTCACTTTTTTTGTTTTAAGATTTTCGACTATAACAGATTTCAGCATCTTCTCCCCTTTGAATTCTTTTACACCTGAATCAAGAACTAATTCGATATTTTTTTTAGCCTTTATTTTTTTTATAAAAGATTCAAATCCTCTGAATTCATCCCTTCTATGAATCAAATAAACTTTCTTTCCAATTTCACTCATGACTAATGCAGCGTCTAATGCAGAATTTCCTCCTCCAATAACACAGACAACTTCTTTTTTGAATAAAGGCCCGTCACAATTAACACAATAAGAAATACCTTTATTTTCAAACTTTTCTTCCCCAGGAACTTCTAAATGTCTGGGAGATCTTCCAAAAGCCAATATGACTGTTTTCGATTTGTATTCTTTTTCTTCTGTTTTTAATATAAACCCATCTTTTTTTTCAGTTATTTTTTCAACATGTTCTCCATGGACAATTTCAGCACCACACGCTTTTGTTTGCTCTTCCATTTTTTTCATTAAAGTCAATCCATCAATTTCTTTAAAACCAGGATAATTTTCGATAAGAGGTATAGTGGCTGGTACACCACCAAATTCTTCAGTTATAACCAGAGTTTTCAATGTTCTTCTGGTAGCATAAATAGCAGCTGTCAAACCAGCAGGTCCGCCCCCAACTATTGTTACATCATGCATAATCATATCACCTAAATAAATATTGAATGAAGAAAGACTTATTGTTTGCGGGTTTTATACAAATCTAACTTTTTTCACGAATAAACTGCACCAGCACATCCCTTTTGAAGACCAAGTTTCATGATTGAAAAAGTTGCATGGGCAAATTAGTTCTAAATCTTCTTCGAAACTCTCACTTTTTATTCTGCAAGGGCAATATTTCAAACCAAACTTGTTTTCATTCATTAAAATACCATTCAAAAGCATGTCAACTATTTTTTTATCTGGATTTAACATGAATTCTTTGCTTTTGCAAAAATCATTGAATATTTCTCTCAAATTTTCTTTATACATAATCAAGGCCTTTTAATATAACAAAAACTTCTTTTGGTTCTATTTCTATGTATTTGTCAACTTGTGAACATGTTGGACAAGTTTTCGGGGGAAATGCACCAAAATGTATATCATTGCATACTATACATCTCCAAAATTTTTTGTTCATTTAAATCCTAATTTTTTCCTGATCTTATTCTCATCAAAACCAATTATTATTTCACCGTCAATTTCTATTACTGGAACTCCTCTCTGGCCTGTTTTTTCAATCATTTCTTGGGCAGCTTTTTTGTCATTTCCCACATCAATATATTCAAACTTTATATCATTCTCTTCAAAGAAGTCCTTTGCTCTATGACACCATGGACACATTTCTGTTCCATATTCTTTTACCTTATGTTTATTCATAACCAACACCTCATTCAATTTTAACTTTTATTATATCCCCTTCTTTTAAATTAAGTAATTTAATTACTTATACAGGTATGTTCATAAAATTACTGCATCTGCTTTTCTTATTGTTCTAATAGATGTCTCACTTATAATATTATTATTAACATTATTTTATTCATTGTTTCAATTTGTCCCTGTTGAATTTCATGTCATTAGCTCTGCATAGCAGAACTTCATCTATGTTCAGGCATGTAGTTCAGACACACCCTATACAAATCCGTAAATTTGTATAACTC
>CAYZVE010000185.1:0-2180 GCA_964481805.1 uncultured archaeon
GGAGTTGGAAAGAGTCAAAAATTGTAAATGGCGGCTTGAAAATTTAAAATTTTTACTAAAGCTAAAAGAATATCCCTTTTTGAATAAGGCAGAATATCCTCATAATCTATTTCCATAGGTTTATCTCTGTTCGCAATAAAATCACTGAATTCGCAAGCTATTTTCCATGCTTCATTTAAGGTCATTTTGCCAATTTGTTCTGGAGTCAACTTTTTCATAGAATCTATAAATCATTTTTTTCCAAAAATTTAATTCCTTTCTCAAGTGCTTTTTTATAATCATCGGGGTTCCACCATTCTCCATGTCTATGAAGAAGATGGTTTCTTTTCTTGTTAAAATCTACAAGGCTACTAAACTCGTTATCATCAATTGCCCTTAAAAAGTGGGCCCATTTAATAAGTTCTGCGGTTTTAGTATAGATTTTGTCTTCACCTTGTCTACTTTCTTCAATTGTTCTTCTTACAATCATCGCTTTTTCTCCTTCAAAAAGAGCTACAATCTTATCCCATAATATTTTTTCGATGCCGAGTTGAGTATGAACAAAAGCATCAATATACTTACATTCTATCACCATTTTGCGAATATTCTTAGATCCTTCATACCTAGTAATCATTATTTTATCTTCTCCTTTACCATGATTAGAAATCTGTTTATTTTCTTTCATAGATTTTTTTATTGAACTCCTGCACTTGGAATTTCTGAGGTTGCGATGGGTTGATAATTAATTGTC
The DNA here is from genome assembly GCA_964481805.1 of uncultured archaeon. Lineage (GTDB taxonomy): Archaea > Aenigmatarchaeota > Aenigmatarchaeia > CG10238-14 > CG10238-14 > CG10238-14. The sequence goes on from CAYZVE010000185.1 coordinate 731, forward strand.
CCCGGACGGAAACTTTCGTAATAATCGTAAATTAAAGAATCTATAGCTTTTGTATCAGTTGTTCCCCACCAATTATTTGACATATCTATTTCAATTTCACTTTCCCCATTTACAAATACTGTATAATCTTTGTTATTGTAATGGAATTTGTTATTATAAATGTTATTTTGCTCAATTGTTGGTAGTTTATATATAGAAGTATTGAATCCGCCTGTTTCTCTAACGAAAATCCCTCCACTATTGTTGTAAATGTCATTATACGAAATTATTAAAGAATAAAGAAAAGCATTTAATTCAATGTGAATCGCAGTGTGATATTCATTAGAGCTTTGTCCTATATTGTTTCGAATGGTATTATAAGTTATTTTGGTTTCTCGAAGCCCTTGATAATGGAAAGTTCCATCATCAAAAGGTCCAGAATAAGGGATATGCAAAAAAGAAATCCCTGCATAATTATTTTCAATAAGGTTATTAGAAATTATTGCTGGACCTTTATTAACAAAGATACCAGTTCCGCAATTACGGATATAACTATTGGCAATAATAGAATCTGAAGCATTTTCCAAAACAAGTCCAGAGGAAGCATATTCGATTTCTACGTAATCAAAATTTATTGAACCACCATTTATAATTGTGATAGCTCCCCAATCACCCAATCGTGGGTCGGGTTCAAGAGAGGTGAAAATAATTTTATTGCTTGGGGTTCCTCTGGCAATAATATTTCCTTTATTTAAAATTTCAAAACCACCCCGATTACCTCTTCCTTTGCCCTCTTGAAATTTTACAATTACCCCTGGTTCAATTCTTAATGTAACTCTCTTTTCAATCAAAACATCATCGGTAACGATATAGGGACTATTCTTAATAGCCCATATTGTATTCTCTGAGATTATTCCTTTCACTTCCGTACCCATTTCTGGGGTAACATCAACCTTAGAAACACCTATTTCATCTCTCTTGAGTGAGTTTCTCGCTTCTTCTTCAATCTTACTTTCTTCCTCGACTACTATTCCAATTTCTTCTATCTCTCCTTTTTCTTTTTCAGGCTCTTTTAGGATTTCTTCTGGCTGAGGTTCTTCACCAACAATTTCTTCCCCAGTTTTTTTCGGTATAATTCTTTCAACTGCTTCGGTTTCCTGAAATTTCGATTCTAGTCCTGATTGATTTATTTCTTCTTGACCTTCTTCTGATTTGGCCTCTTCTTTTTCTGTAGTTATAGTTTCTTCAGTTCCCTTGAACATCTGAGAGATATCAGCAGTAATAGATGATAACTTTCCTTGTTTATACAAAACAACACCAGCACCTAATGACGCTACAATAATTGAGGCAATTACAATTACCAGTAATGGAATTTGGATAAATCCTTTTTGAGTTTTCATTATAGATAGAGTATCATAAAAATTTTAAATTTTCAAGCCGCCATTTACAATTTTTGACTCTTTCCAACTCC
>CAYZVE010000186.1:0-2143 GCA_964481805.1 uncultured archaeon
TTTAATTGGGGGAAAATTAAATATTTATTATTGTTTTGGTTGTCAAAATGGTGGGGGGCCAATTAGACTTGTTCGATGGATTACTCATTTAAGTCATGAGGGGGCTATTGAGTGGCTAAGGCAGAATTTTAATGTTTAATTAAAAGGGAAATTTATATTTCCCTTGCTTATTTCTTTATTTTATGGTCTATTTTGTCTGATAATTTATCAATTAGTTCAAAAAAGCAATAAAACCCTACACATAATATAACGATAATACTTATTACATATCACATAAATGCTCCAATTAAAGTTTTATTTCTTGTTCCCCACACTATATACTATTTTATTAATAGTGACTTCTTCCACTTTTCTAGTGTCTATTCTCCTTCTTTTTTTGTTATTCCGATCAATGATAGTTATATAGCCAAAAATCTTATCCTCGTCTACTCTTGAAAGTAGAATATGAGGTATTTTAGCATTAATAACTTCTCCATCAAGTTTTAATCCAAAAAATCTTCCCTTTGATTTAAGGATTGTCTCTACTGCTTCTTTTTTAGTTACATTCATTTTAATTATCCTCTACTTTTTAATAATATATTTTTAAAATACTATTCTTGCATAGGTAAGACTTACATTTACTATGAACTTTTATAATATTTGTGTTACCAATTTTAGTAACTTCCACGCTCGCACTCCTTACACATTTCTTTTCCTTTTTTACTTATACTTAAAAATTTGTCACAGCCGGTACAATTAAAATACAATTTCTCCACCTTGTCAGTTAACTCTCTTCCCCTTGGGCCCTGAAAAACTAAATCATTATAAATTAATCCTTTTTCATATAATTCTTCATAATTATTTTTATCTGTCCCAATATAAGCTGCAATTGGTACTACTCCGGTTGGTTTTTGTCTCTTATAAATAAATTGTAAAATTTTCCTGTGTATATTAGTCAATCCATTTTCATCAATTCTTTTCAAAGATAGTAAATTATTAACACAGGCTTCATCTATTAAACCATCTTCATCTGCTCTTGTTATTGCATCATTGATAGCTTTTTTACCTAACCTGGGAATACCAAACGAAATAGAGGCCAACATTTCCAAAGCTTTGTCTGTTATAAAATACTCTTTATGGGAAGCATACATATCTAAAATTGTTTTTATTTCCCCCTGTGAATAAGGTTCTAAGTTAATATTAAGACCAAATCTATCCCGGAATGGTTTTTGTAGGCTACCCAATGAAGTAGTTGCACCAGCCACCGTAATTTTAGGGAATTCAACTCGCTTGTCCTCTCCGTTATACCTTACAATAATATAACTATCCTGAATGAGAGAGTACATTGCTTCCTCAATATCCGGTTTTAAATTATGACACTCTTCTAAAAATAGTAAGTCGCCCTCTTTTAACTTAACTTCAGGAGTAAAAAATGTCTTAATATTAGTCTTACATATTCTACATTTTGTTAGATTAAACAGATTTAAACTTCCACAACAAGGGCATTTCTTATCCATTAATATTGTCCAAAAATCATTTACATTTCTCAAAATAAGAGGGACGATTTCAATGAATCTAACTCCCATAAAAACAGCCACAGCTTTCATAAGGGTTGATTTCCCAAGCCCACCATTTCCCCAAAGTAGGATATGTCCAAGAGGCCTATTTTCAAACTGTGCTCTTTTTATATGTCCTTTAATATAATCAATTACCCAGCCTTGTCCTATATAATTATCTAAAGTTAAATAAGACTCTGTCAATTTGGCAGTTTCCACTTCTTCTATTATTTCTTCTGGTTCTTCTTCAACAACATTTCTTTTTTTATAAATAGGTAAGCATACAATTATCAAAGGGGATAACAGCAACAGGAACAAAGAACCAAAGACTATAAAATGAATTGATAGCAAACTCATTGTTTTATCCTTCTGAAATCGGTGGAACACCACTACCACATTAAGGTATTCAATTTTTACGCCCCCTCTCTGTTTTCGCATAAGCGGGGATTGACCCATTCGGAATCTTTCTCTGGGGGAATTTCATTGGGAATTTTATTCTTGGCCATATAACTTCCTCTCTTTCAAATACTCTTTCAATTTAGGAATCATTTTTGATTTATGATCCCAGTTTTCGATCAACTCAAACAATAGGTCGGGTCTGTAATAGA
>CAYZVE010000187.1:0-2130 GCA_964481805.1 uncultured archaeon
AAATTTACTTTATCCGAAGCGAAAAAAGGTGGAGATAAAAAATCAAAAAGAAGAGTAGCTATTGGTAAAAAATTTATACCAAAGGAATACTTACGGGCTTCCTATAATCAAAGACTTTCTTTATTGCAAGGATTAATGGATTCTGATGGAACAATTAGTAAAAAAGGACAATGTGTATTTTGTATAAAAGACGCTAAATTGTGTAGTGAGGTTTTTGAATTGTGTGCTTCGTTGGGTCTAAATCCCACTTATCATAGTAGATTTATGAAACCAAGTACTAAAGAGCATTTAATGTATGTTATATCAATGACAACACAAGAACCTATTTTTAGACTATCCAGAAAATTAAAAAGATTATGCCCTCATACAATCCAGGCAGATAGGATATTTGTAAAATCTATTAGAAAGATAAAAAGTATACCAGTAAAATGTATTTCCGTTAACAACGCAGACAAATTATATTTAGCAGGTGAAACTTTTATTCCAACACACAATTCAGTACAATTACATCACATAAAACAATTACCAAAAGTTATTAAAAATGGTGTTAAGAAAAAGAATTATAAGGTTGTAATACAAGATTCAATAGAAGGATGGTCTGATGCTGTTGATGAGCTTGTGCGTTATTATTTTGGGTTAAGAAAATCTTATCCAGATTTTCATTTTTTTAATATAAGAGATAGGGGAGAAAGATTAAAGACGTCTGGTGGAATAGCTCCAGGGGCACAACCTTTAAAGGATTGTTTGCATAACATAGAAAAAGTTTTTACAAAAAGACTTGGGGAACAACTGACTTCTGTTGATGTAAATGACATATGTTGTCATATTGCAGACATGGTAATGGTTGGTGGGTCACGCCGTAGTAGCTCAATTTGTCTGTTTTCTTATTCTGATAATCTAATGACAGAAGCAAAGTATGGGGAATGGTATATAGATAATCCACAAAGGGGTAGAGCAAATAATAGTGTGGTTCTGCTACGACAGAAAATTACAGAAGAGGATTTTAATGATTTTTTTGAAAAGATGAGAATATCTGGAAGTGGGGACCCTGGATTTATGTTTAGCAATAATTCTGAGATTTTGACTAATCCATGTGTGGCAGAGGGTAGCCTGGTTAATACCCCTACGGGACTTGTACCTGTTGAAAATATAAAGAAGGGTGACTTAGTAAAAACTATATTAGGCAGTGAGAGTGTGAAAAATATTGAAACACACAAGAATTTACCTGTTATGCAGATTGAATTTTCCAATTTTGTTACCTCTGTTGTTACACCTGCTCATATTTATCATGTCATGAATGATAAGCATAAGTTAGAACTATGTCGTGTCAGGGATTTAAATATTGGTGATAAGGTTAGGTTATTTCCTGCAACTTTAGATGATATAGTAATTTCAGAAGAAGAGTATAATAAATTTTTACTAACAGGTATTTTACTTGGCGATGGTTGTTATACAAAAAAGTCTTTAATACACAAGGATTATATAAAGATTTGTACTAATAAAAATAGTAAACAATATAATGAAAATATAAAAAAATTAGTAGTCTCTCTTAATTTCACTGTGTTAAAAGATAATAAAAGCAAAATAGATAATGGGATGAGTATTAATATTTCATCTGCAAAAAATATTTTAACTTATTTAGATTTAGACATGTTATGTTCTTATGAAAAAAATATTGATGTATTAAAAATTACTAACTTACAACAGGCTATTGCAATTTTAGAAGGGCTGTTGGTTACAGATGGTAATATTAATACAAAAACAAAAAGACCGGAAATACGTTTTTCAACATCATCAAAGGAACTGGCAAAAAATATTGTGCAGTTATTATTAATGTGTGGTTGTAAATCAAGTATTACAACTACTAATAAATCTGAAACAGGTGGTGGAATAATAAATGGTAGACAGATTAGTAGAAAATACGATATTAATGTTGTTCATTTAGCAGGAGATTCAGCATGTGATTTTGCAAAATTGATTGTTGATCATTGTATGCATCCAAGTAAAAAGAAAAGATTAGAAGAGTTAATTAATAGGGAAACGGGTTGCAAAAGTCAGTGGTGGACAATTGTTAAAAGTATAACTCATATAGGCAATAAAAATGTATATGATTTATTTTGTGAAAAATCT
>CAYZVE010000188.1:0-2121 GCA_964481805.1 uncultured archaeon
ATCCTCTTAACAATTTGGAAAAGTTTATTAATTAATTGAGCCGTGTCCATTATCCGCAAAACATTTTCCTTTCCAGTCTTTGCCATTCTCAACCAGAAATCTTCATCATTAAATAACCGTTCAATCAATTCTTTCTGTTTGTTATAATCTTGATGTTCAGTATATAATTCTGGAAAGAATAATTTAACAGATGGTGTTGAACCAATGCATGGAACATGAGCTAAAGCACACTCCATACCAAATCTCGACCATGCTTTATAGTTTTCATTGTCATCAATAGCAATATAACACTTACGTAATAAAAACATGAATCCCTGTTGTGGTATCCTTCCCCTTTTGTAAGGGTTTGATTTAAAAACCTTGAAACTGTATGGTAGATTTTCTGGAAGTTTTTTAATAGATGCAGATTTAACACTGTGTTCAAGTAATGCAATATTTCTTGTTTTGGTCTTTAACTCTACTTTGCTTGGAAAAACTTGCAAATATTCTTTGTATCTAACAAGTTGGGGCAGAAGCAAATGATATATTGGTTTAGAACTTCTTTTCCTAATATATTGTTCCAAAAGTGGATTGTATTCAACATTCCACGCATCAATCACTTCTAATAATTTACACTCGTCAAGAAATTCTTCGGGAGACTTTCCCTTAGCCTCTGATGGCAAATCATTCCATATATAATGATTTGGAATAAAAAGCCACATGAAATCCATATCTTCTTGATAAATTATTTTGGCATTCGGTGCAACTTTGCGTATTATGAATGGAAGTTTATACCATTCCCAGTTAGTGTTATGACCCACGCATCTGACAAAGATTACGTCGGCATTCTTTATAAGTTCGTTTTCTGGGAAGACGAACGAATCAATAGTAACAAAATCAATCTTAAACTCTGAAGTGATGTAATTCCTTAAAGCAATCTCCCATTGAAAGAAATTTTCTTGCGGAAGATTCATAACAAAACAAAGATTAATCAAAAAGTTCCCTCTCATTAACTCGTTGTTCTATAGCAGTTCAAAGTCGGTCTCATAATTACTCCTTTATTTAGCAAGTCTGAGATAATTTTATTAACATAATTTTCCAAACCGAGATTTTTAGCGATTTGAAGTAGTTCGGCGTGAGAAATTCCTGTAGTGTGCTCATCTCCCTGATTATCTCTGATGATTTGCAAAATCTGAGACTCCGCCTTTTCTCTAGTTCCTTTACCAGTTTCAATGATTTCCATATTGAATTTAACATTATCGAGAAAGACGTTGAAAATCTTTTTAGTTGCTTCAGCATCGGATACATCCGCTATTGGTTTGAGTAAAATTCTAGCATGAGCTTCACAAATCCGTCTCAGGGCTTCAAACTGTCTATAAAAAATTGAAATTGTTCCTTGATTATCATTGCCGTTTTGCATATGTTTTCTAATCGATAGAAAATAAACATTCAAAATTTTTCTAGCCTCTGGAGAAACTTCGGGTTTGATTCTTTTTGCATATGCAATATATTTCTTAAATAATTCACGGTCTATTCTCTTGGACTTCTCCTTCTCTTCCTCACCCCAAATATGCTGAATTACTTTTTCATCAAGAGATTCATCTGGTTTATCAATCACTATGAAAATTAAATCAAATCTGCTGAATAATGTGGGCGGAAAACTTGATAGATTATCCAATACACTTTTAGATGAGTCATATCTGCCACTTAAAGGATTAGCCGCTGCTATGATTGAAGTTCGGGCTTTTAAAGTCGCATGGACACCTGCCTTATCAATTGAAACGATTTGCTGCTCCATTGCTTCATGAATGTTCACACGGTCTTCTTTACGCATCTTATCGATTTCATCGATGCAGGCAACACCATTATCCGCTAAAACTAAAACGCCTGCCTCAATCATCCATTCACCACTATCATCCTTATTCATAGCCGCCGTTAAACCAGCCGCAGTTACACCTTGACCACTTGAAAAAATTCCTCTTGGAGATAATTCCGCAGTCGCCCTTAAAAGTTGGCTTTTCGCCGTACTTGGGTCCCCAACGAAAAGGACGTGGATGTTTCCTCGAATGTTGATTTCTCGTTTTCTATCTACTCCGCCGAAAAGACTCAATAAACATGCTTCCTTCTCCATTTTATGACCGT
>CAYZVE010000189.1:0-2114 GCA_964481805.1 uncultured archaeon
TTAGATGAAAAACATTACAAGAGGGACAATTAAAGATTTGACTATAATTGGTCAAAATGTACAATAAGGAGTAAAAAATGGCAGATTATATTGGAACGGTTTTTGGTTATGGGGGTGCTACCTGTCAGAATGTTTTGATGGTGGACTTCTCTCATCCCCTTTCCTCTAAGGTAACATATGAGTGTTATGATAATGATCAAACCTTCCCTGCTACGGATACAGCAACAACCACCTCAAATGAGATATTTGGTATTTCTGGTGGAACTACCATGATTCAGTTGATAGATCTTACCAACGCTACAACTAATTTAGGAACGACATGGTTACTACCTTTGGCCTCAGCTTATCAGGCAAATTCAGGAAAAAGAAATCTTATGAAGGGTTTACTGGGTTATGTTACACAACAGGGTGCAACTCTTCAATCTGCAGGTGGTGGTTCAATCAAGTTTAATATGAGATTGAGAATTCCTTCAGATATGGAAACTTCTCATAATGGACAATGGGATTTGCTTGTCAGGTATTCTTATACTTCAACGATTCCAACCGTTCAGTGGTGGTTTAATGATAAATATGGTTCCAAAGCGGCTAGTGTCGGTACTGCCGATGTTCCTGCGTGGGCCACTATGGTTCCTGATATACATGGTTTAAGACATACCCGTGCTGGGGTGGCTACTTTAGGTGCGACTTCTTGGTTGGCTAATATACCAGAGAGCGGGAGTGAATTGACGGAAGAGGCGCATGTAACAACATAAGGAGTTAAGATGATTTTTGTAGTAGATAGCAAGAATAAAACGCATGGTCCAATATCAAATTGGAATGCAGTAAATGTTGGAAAAATCAGCAAAGTTATTTTAACGGATGGAATGGGTATAACATCCTATTTGTCGGGATTTTCAAAATATGGTGCTGAATTTGAAGCCATTTCTATTTTAAAGGGAAACGGACAAGGAGTTAAGCACAGAGTAGTTAAAGAAATAATAATAGGTGTGCATGATACAAAAAAAGCTGAGAGGGAATTATTGGAATCTTTTAATAATAATTTAAAATCTATCATGGATTCAAATAAAAATGTACAGGAGCGAATTAACAAATGCAGAGAAAAGTATGATTATATGTTGACTGATCTTTTAAACAAAAGAGTAGTTAAAAAGTCTTTAGAGATAAAAACCGAATTAGCACAAGAAAGTACTTTACCTGATAAAGCGTTAAAAGATGGTACAGGAGAAGAGTGTAGTGCTGTTAAGGTATGGGGTCCAAAATTTAGTAGAAAACTTAGTACATGGAAAAAATAAGTTATAAATTATTAACATCCTTAAAGCAAAAGCCTTGTCAAAAACAGTTGGATAAATTTGTTGCACAGTTTGGCAAAGATGTTTCAATAACCTATGAAGAATATAAAAATTTGGAATGGGCTGATCTTAGTGGTGTTATGTATTTATATAATTATTTTCCAGGGGTTTTGAGTAATAAAGAAAAGATTGAGGATAATTTTAAAGATATTATGTTTGTTATTTTAAAGAATGTAAAATCTTTACTACCACATCCCACCATAGATATGTTTTTTGATGAATATGAAAAGACGGGTATTGTTTCCGAAGCAACTTTAGAGGAGCTTGAAAAATTAAAATCTGTCTTTAATATGCATAAACGTATTGTTTTTTATTTAACAGCATTAGGCTACTTTTCTGAGTTTGATATTAGCAATAAAGTATTAAGTTATGTTTGTGCAAAATTTTATACCCATTTTCCAGAAGTTTTACTGCTGAAGAACAAGGGGATTAAAGAGTTAATTTAATGGCTACAACTACTTATTTTTATCCAGTCCACGATGACACATACGGAAGCTTTTCCAGTTCTTCTGCAGCTTCTTTTTGGGCTTTGCTGAATCAGACACACGGGGGCGCCTCTAATACTAATTATGTTTATAATAAATCTGATGACACTGTTGATTTTTTCTCAGTTAAACTTCAAACTCCAATAGATAAAGGGCTTCCCCTAAGTTGTGGCTATCAGTTTGCTAGCGTTTGGTTTAGGGCAAAAAAGAATCTTATAGGTGATATAACTGAAGTAAGAGTTGGCACTAAACCTAATGCAGCCGCAAATTGGATAGAAGC
>CAYZVE010000190.1:0-2094 GCA_964481805.1 uncultured archaeon
AAAGGGCAGAACATTGCGAGGCCAATAAAAATCCTGTTTTTAAGTTTAATATTCTTTATGTCCCGCGGGTCACTTGATTTTGCCATAACAAAAAGAAATAACTTGCACTTTTAATATTTTGTGGATTTTGTCTAATTAATATACTCAAACAATAAATTTTTAAATTAAAGGCTTTTTTATTGTATTATGGTTTGTAGAGGAGTATTTTTAGAATTTGAGGGTATCCCTGAAGAATTAGATGTGTATAACCCAACAGCCCCTTTTACTGATAACAATGAAATATATCTGGCTGCCCGGGTAGAGCCAAGAAAAAGCGAAACAGATTCCAAAGTGATGTTTTTTAGAAAGTCTGGCACTGCTTGGAAATTGGATGAAAATGCCCCTATTTTTTCTCTGCAAGACCCTTTTTTTTCCATAATAGAAAATCAAATTATATTTGAGGGAGTGGAATTATTTTCCAGAAATAATGAATTGAATTGGAGAACTTTGTTTTACAAGGGAGACAGCATATATAACCTAGAAAAATTTTTTGAGGGGCCCGAAGGAATGAAAGACATTCGTTTAACAAGCCTTCCAAACAAAAGAATTGGCATATTCACAAGGCCTCAGGGAAAAATTGGGAGAAGGGGAAATATTGGTTATACTGACTGTCAATCTTTGAATGAAATACCTTATTTAAATTTAGAAGATACCCCTTTGTTGGAGGATTTGTTTGACGATGAGTCTTGGAAAGGTGCCAATGAAGTTTATATTTTAGAGGCCAATACATTAGGTATACTAGGCCATGAGGCACATATGGATCCTTCAGGGGCAAAACATTACAGCGCAATCTGCTTTAAGTTTGACTATTTAAAAAGAAGAGTTCTTCATAAACCAAAGGTAATTGCAACAAGATCTGATTTTCCCGATTGCGCTGCAAAGAGGTCGCCTGGGCTTTATGATATTATTTTTCCTGGAGGAATGATTATTCAGGGTAAACATGCTGAATTATATGTTGGTTTATCTGATACAAAAGCAGGAAGAATTATAGTTGAAAACCCATTCATGTAGTTTGCACTTTCTTGGTTTCTTCGGATTTTGTTATCACATTCATTCTATGGGTTTAATAACAATTGCAAATAGTATATACTTGTTTGTGTTTCCTATTTATTATTCTTTTCTATGTGTGCAAGACTATTTATCTTGTATAGCCTTTTCATCTTTTCTATTATTTTTTCCTTTCTTAATTCTTCATTTATTTCATCAAGAAAAGGATTGCCTGCCTTTGTGCCAGGTCTTGCTTCAGGCATTACAGCATATGCAGGAAAATATATAGGCATCAATTCTCCAGATTCTTCATCAACAACATAATAAGGCTTAGAATCAGCAGACCCTTTTTGGTATTTATCTTCCATACTTAGCTTAATATGTTAGAATATAAGTATTTTTCCCATTGCTTTATCTAATTTAACCTAACCAAAGACCTTTCAAGATTTTCTCTTGCCTGTGTTTCATATTTTTCCTTGAAAAAATCAGTTGAATATAGATTCTTTCTATCCAAAAACTTTTTTAATATAGCTGCCCTGCCTATTTTAAACTGTTCTTCAGGAATATGCTGATATTCATACCTGATACCTCTTTCATACTCATCAAATTGCTTTTGTGGTTTTCCAAGAATTGCTAAATCAATATCACAAATATATTGAGCATCTTGTTCTTGAGGGACACTTTTATGATTAGTTGCAAGTATTAACTGGGTAACATTATCAGTAAATTGTTTTTTTAATCCGGCTTTACTTAATCTTTTCTCTGCAAGTTCAGCGCTTTTCTCTTCATTGTCTTCTGAATCATGATACCATAGTGCAAATTCAACTTCATCAGGATTTTGTATCAAATCTCTGGCATCATCCATTTCCCTAAGTGAATGAACAATATGCACAAGGTTATGGTAAGACCTTTGTGCCCCGCCATATAAACTCAATAATTTAGTGTAAGCTTCTTCTGAACTTCCGCTTGCATTAACTCTTTTCCATAAAGAATCCCACCTGCTTTGCAGTCCATTGAACTTAATAAGAAGACTATTGTATACGCTTCTTGGGACATACATTTCAATAG
>CAYZVE010000191.1:0-2076 GCA_964481805.1 uncultured archaeon
ATCTAAGAACTTAATTTTATTAAATGTTAAATTCAAATAAATAGTTCTTGGTTTTTTAATGTTTTTAATTATACTTTGGAAACATTTTTTGCTTGAGGCCCTTTTGGTGAATCTTCAACATCAAATTCTACCTTAGTTCCTTCAACTAAATCATCTGCTGTGGTTCCTTCTGCCAAACTATCCATATGGACAAAGACATCTTTTTCTTGGCCTTCTACGTCTATGAATCCATATCCTTTACCGGAATTGAACCATTTTATTGTTCCTGTTTTCTTTTTACCCATTTTGTCACCTCCATCTACTATTGGAATGTCTGTTATGACTATTAAAGCTATGTATATTAGAATACCTTACATTTGAATTATTTTCATTGAATCTTCTATTTCTGAAATTACCGTTATCATTGGAATAAAATTTTTTAAATGGTAAAATCTTGAAATTACCTGCTTCCATTTTACTCACATCATAAGGATAACTATTCATTATTCTTCTGAAAGATTCATGATCATCCCTGCTTAACAAAGAGATAGCTTTTCCTGATTCTCCGGCTCTAGCTGTCCTTCCGATCCTGTTTACATAATCTTCTGGATTTTTTGGCAATCTATAGTTGAATATATGTGTAACATTCTTGATATCTAATCCTCTTGCAGCTACGTCTGTTGCAACAAGGGTTTTTGTAATTCCTTTGTAAAAACTATCCATTACCTTCTCTCTTCTGGCTTGTGACAATCCTCCGTGTAAAGAATTCGTGTTTATGCCATTTTCTTTTAGGTTGCTGACAACAATATCTACTTCTGTTCTGGTATTGCAGAAGACAATAGACAGTTTTGGTTTTTCTGTATTGATTAGATGAACAAGCAATGAGAACTTCATTTTTTGGTCAATATCATAATAGAATTGCTTTAATACCTCTTCACTGACTTTGGTTTTAGTTTTGATTCTCTTAGCATTTTTCATAAATCTTTTTGTTATACTTATCAGGCTCTCTGGCATTGTTGCACTGAACAATAATGTTTGCCTGTCTTTTTGAATATTTCTCTCAATTTCTTCTATGTCTTCAATAAAACCCATATCAATCATCCTATCAGCTTCATCGAGGATAAAGGTTTTAATATTTTTAGTATTCATGTTTCCACGTCTTATATGATCTAATATTCTACCAGGAGTTCCAACAACAATTTCAGCTCTTTTCAAGCCTACTATTTGGGGACTCATAACAACACCACCATATACTGTTTGTATAAAAATTCCCTTAAACCGCGAAAATTTTTCCAGTTCTCCTGCGATCTGTTTTGCTAATTCTCTTGTAGGAGCCAATACAAGACCTTGTATTTTTTCTCCCCTCTTGACTTTTTCAACAAGTGGAATACCGAAAGCGGCTGTTTTGCCAGACCCAGTTTCTGATTGGCCTATCACATCATATCCTTGTTTGATAATCGGTATAGTTTCAGACTGTATTTCTGTTGGTATTTGAAAACCCATATTACTTAATGAACCTAATACAGACTTTTCAATATTCATGTCTTCAAAATTCATAATTTTACTCATCTCGTTTATTTTTAGTTTAAAGTCAAAAAAGCAATAGAATTAGTGTATTAACCAACGCTATTTGTCACAACTTCATACTTTAACTTCAAATAAGATAGGAACAAACGTATTTAAACCTTTCGGTTGATGGATTTTTGGGAGTATTGTTGAATAACTAACGAATAATCATCCTAATACCACTAATCAAATTCAATTCCTTCATCAGACGACAGTATTCCAAACAAGAACCCTTGTCAGAATTTCCCTTTCAATCATACCATCAAGCCTTGAAAACAGATTCTCCCTGAAAAACCGCTTGAATGAGCCTATAATACCTTCTATTCCGCTCCTCTTACCATAACAGTATTCCTTCACAAAATATTCCCAAAAATACTGTTTTATCGCTTCCCTGTTCCTTTTCTTCGAGAAATATTTCATTCTCTTGCTTTCCTTGATGTTGGTGTTGTTCATGAATGATGCTATTTCCCTGGTCCTCTTCTTAGTCCTTATAACAGGCTCTATTCCCAGGTCATCAAACATCTCAAAGTT
>CAYZVE010000192.1:0-2050 GCA_964481805.1 uncultured archaeon
TCCGATGTAGAAATGAAATCAGCAACAGGCGGGCTTATGGTGTAATATATTTTTATTAATGCTCTACCACTTGTTGTTTTCATTAGTGTTTCATCTCGCCATTCCCTTAATACATTGATTTCTTGTGCCATTGGAGTGCCATAGGCGGCTGTAGCAATGAAGCATTTAAAGTTAGATATTGCGTTTTGAAGATCTATCTTTGCATCTTGTAGTTCTATTTTCTTTTGAAGATGTATGTCGTCCAAAGCCTGGATTTCTGCTTTTTTTTGGGCTAACTCAACAAGCAAATTATGGTCTTGGATGCATATTTCTTTTACCTTCATTCCCTGACCATTTGGGTTAATAGCAATAGCTTTATCGCAACAAGCGATTGCCTCGTTACAATTACCCAATCCGGATACTGCCAGTGCCTTGCCCAGCCATGCTTCTTCATTATTTGAATCTATCTGCAATGCTTTTGTATAGTTTTCTACTGCATCAGAATAGTTCTCGCCTGCCATTGCGATATACCCAAGCTCCATATAATTCTCAACACTTCCAACACCATGATAATGTATATCTGGTTTTTTTAGTTCTATAATTATTTCCGTTCCACAATACATGCAGTGTGCTCTTTCAAGGTTCTCTGGTAATTGCAATTTTGCTCCGCATTTAGGACATACTGCTGGAACTAACTCAACCATCAAAACCAAATCATCATACTACTTATTAAATTATTCTTTGACTTTAGTCTTCTTCAATATCGACTTTGAAGATGCCATGATGGGTTTTTTGAAGAGGCGGACGGATACGGGGGGGGGTGCTGGTTAGCATCCTAAAATTTTTCACCCCCCACATTGAATTAGATTTATTTTAATGTTTTTTGTTTTTTTTCTTCACACATACAAAATAATGTCGTCGCCTGGTTCGACGCTTGCCCCATCATAACCCTCATAGAATTCCTCTTGTTACTTCATCATAAACCCACCTTTTTACGTATTAGACTTTCAGTAATATTTTCGTAGTAATAAAAATAAATAAGTTTTATACCATTCGCTTTACATAATCTCTTTTTTTTCGTATCACGTTTTTGGATTTTTTTAAACCCTTCTGAACCACCCCAGCACGCAATAGGTCCAAAATGTTGAGCTCCTTGATATTCGATTCCAACCCTTAACTTAGGAATATATATATCTAACTCTAACCTATCTAAAACGTCTGGTTTATAATGTCTTTTAATCTGATCATCAGGCATTAACGACTTTATCATATTGTATAACATCGTTTCATTTAACCATTTATCACCCATTTTTTTCATATCCCATTTCATTCTTACTTCATTTTCAATTATGTTATAAATTTGATGTCCCCTTTCTATACTTATTTTCCATGCACCTCTGTCGCTTTCCTGCATTTCTATCAACTTTGAATAGGTTTCTATTACATTTTTTATTTTATTTGGTAACTCATCATATAAATAAATCATGCCGCTGTTGGGATCCATACCCCATTCATAACATTGCTTATTTATATACCATCCAAAATGCTGATTAAAAGAAGTCCCCCCAACACTCCAAGAAATCCTAGAATCAGAATCTCTATATCTTGGAATTACTTTATTACATTCATGACATAACTTATCTTTAAAATGTAAGTATTTGATTATTGAAGGAGCTTCTTTAATACGTAGTTTCATTAATTGTTTAACTAATTTAAAAGGGAAATCTATATCACTCAAAATAAAATTAGTTGTGCTCCATGTGGTGTATGTACGACCTTGTGATATCCTTAGTTTTATATAATTTAAAATTGCTTTTTTAAAACACGAACAAAAATAAAAGTTACCGTCTCTGGTCTGCCTAAAACCAATAAACGTCCCACCAGATCCAGGATAACAGACAAATGGATAAGGTAATGATTCTTTTTTTGTTGTGCCGTAATTTACCATCTATCCAGTAGAGTAACATAAGACAATAAAAATGTTTTCATGAAAAAATCAACATAGTTTATAGTGCCTGCCCCCATGTTTTAGAAAAAAAGAAACCAAAAAAGATGACAGGGGGGCTTATTT
>CAYZVE010000193.1:0-2024 GCA_964481805.1 uncultured archaeon
TCAACTGTCCAATTCACCTGTTGTTTAATGAAATCTATAAAGAGTTGGATGGAAAATGAGAGAACACAATCATATAAAGTTCAAGAAACGAGTGATGACAAAACGAGTTTTTATTCAGCAAGCCCGTGTAATTAATACTATTACAGAAACGCCGTTAGATTTGAAAACTGGTATTCCGATAACAAAGAAAACTAAAATTGAAGAACGGAAAAACCTTCATAGAGGTTGGCATACTTATTGGCATGTTCTTCTTGAAGATAATTATAGAGGTAGACTTTACTTAAGGGAGTTAATTACTTAAGGGGGTGATTGAATGACAGATATGAAGCTTGAAAAAATTTTGAATGGTCTGGTTGGTCATAAAATTACTATAAGTTTTATCTCTGAAGAAGGAAATATAAGAAACGCAAGTGGAATACTTAAAGAAATAAATGAAGAAGTTATTCATATTGATGTTTATAATTTATATGGAGAAATAGAAGGATATTATTTAAATCGGTGGGTAAATATTTTAATTTCTATAGTTGATGAGGGAATTAAAAAATGACTAATCTAATAGTTGTTTGTCCAAGATGCGGTAGTGATGATGTTATAGAACTAGAAAAAGTTAATACGTGGCGTTGTCTGGATTGTGGTTATATATGGACTGATAAAGAATGGGAAGAACTGAAAGAAAAAGAGGAAGAAGAAGAACAGGATAAATGGGATGAATGGGAAGACGAAGAGGAAGAACTTGATGGTGGTATTGGCGAAGACTTGTTTGGAGAGAACTGGTGATGTGTAAAGAAGATTTGAAACAGCAAATACTGAAAGTGCTAGAAAGAAGTTCTCATCCTATTACAGCATCAACAATACTTGTTGAGTTGAAATATGATGGTAATAATCAAAATTTAGTGTTGTCTTCAAAAAAGATTGGTTCGGCATGTGGCGAATTAGTGAGGGAAGGAAAAGTCATTAAAGAATATAAGATACCTAATCAACTTTATGGATTTTATTCTTTAACTTCAGTTTGGTTGAAACAAACGGAAAAGTGGATAAGAACTAAAATTCCCCTTCAATTTCCAGATGTGAAAGTCAGAATGGAAATCGTGGAAGAACCTAATATGTTGGATGGAAGAACAAGAATTAAGAAAAAAATGAACGTGAGTACTTATGATATTGACGTGAGAATACGTGTTTCCAAAAATCTTTTGAGGAAAAAAAATATTTCCTCAGCAATTAAAATGATTATAGTTCACGAATTATGCCATGTAGTTTCGCCAAAAAATCCAGATTTAGTTATGAAACGATATTTTCCTCTGATTTGGTCAGTTTGGAGTAAGGCTCAGAACGAGAAGGCTCTTGAATGTAGCTATGAAATAAAGAAGGAGATGATATGAAGGAATGAGTATGCAGATGTTGGCAAGATGCCGTAAATGTGGCAAACCACTAACTAGAAAAAATGTTAGCGTATTTGATGATGAGTTATGTAGAGAGTGTGAAAAGCAAGAGTGGAAAGAAAAAGGAGAATAAACTAATGGCAGTACACGTTTATTTTGGATTTAAAAATGGAAGGCTTGAAACAGTTATTCTAAGCAGAAACTCAGACCGAGAAACCGCTATAGACTGCGACTACTACATTGATGAACCTCAAGACGCAGAGAAACAGATTGAAGAATGGAAAAAGCAAAGCTCAACAAGAACACAAGAACATAGTGAGGAGATTTAAATGGATTTAGGAAAGATTGGGGACTCAAGCACACTCGTTTGGCTTTATTGTGAACTCTGCAATCATGGAAAGATTATTGTCCGTCAGGGTTATAGAGAAGGATTAGACTCCACGAAGCCTAGCATTTGGACATTTTGTCCGCTTCTCAGAAAGCAATTTCCAAGAGATAGAAAATTAGTTGAGGAATGTCGAAGCTGTCCTCACTTCAAGGGGTTTAATCGTGACCCTAAAACTTTAATTACTCCATCAACTTCAACTACTGCTACTCATATTCACATGATTCCAGCAAAAAAACGAAAATCTAAAAAATTCTTTT
>CAYZVE010000194.1:0-2006 GCA_964481805.1 uncultured archaeon
CGACATCTGTCTGACCGCACTGTTTTGTTTCTGTTTCTCCAGGATTGCATTCTGCTGGATATAAAGTATTGATAGCTAGTACAACTTCACCATAAGTTGGATCATTTTTATTGTAAAGAAATCCTATATACTGTTGAGATTCGGTGTCTACAACAATACACTTCCATAAACCACTTGACGAACTATAACCACAATCTGTTTCAAATTGGCATGTGGAAAGATGGCATGTTGATCCGCTACAAGTTGAAAGTCCGGAATCAAAGTAAAAATCATCAACATCTGCTTTATAACTATATGCTGTATAAGTAACATCAAGAACTTCGTTGCTACAAACATTAAATCTTACTGCAGGAGTTCCTGTTTTTACAATTCCATCTATACCTACAATAACAGGATTAATATAATTATAAGAACCATCTGCCTCATAATCAGGTCCGTCTATTGCTGCTGTAACAAAGGTATATGTTTTTACGCATGCCTGTGCTGTTGATATTAATATTAAAAATAAAAATAAACTAAAGAATATTTTGATTGTTTTCATTTTTATATCCCTCCTGTTTTTAAAGAATCAAGAAGTGAGTCATACTGGTCTTCTCCACCTATAGTAGCATCAACTCCCGTTTCATCTTCCTCTTGTGTGTTGTTATACCATTGTGACCCATTGTTCTGTCCTGTGGTAGATGGGTTATCATTGAAGTTTTCATCTTCACAGGATCCTGGGGGAATTGGTCCAGGTGGTATTACTGGTGTTACTGGTGTTACTGGTGTTACTGGTGTTACTGGTATGTCTGAACCTCCACCCTCTCTACTAACAGATGCTGGAAATATGAATCTTGCACCATCATAACCTTCTTTTACGCCTTCAATATATTTTGCAAGAATTTCACCAACTTTTACTTTCATATCAATTGGAACACTAAAAATCCCAAAAGAAGGTTTTTCATCTTTTAAGTTCCTTATTATATAGTGAACCCTACTTTTATTAGCTAAAATATCACTAACAACTGCTCCAGCATCATCTGTTGTAATTAAATTCTCTAATCTTGATTTTTGTATTCTTGATACTGCTTTATAACCTTGTGTTCCATTAGGCACATCAAACAGGAATGTAAATCCATCTTTATCTACTATTATTTGGTTTTTACCATCATCAAGATTTCCATAGTCTGATATTATATTATGCCCTGTTATTCCACTAAATTCATTATAACTGACTATTGCATTATTAGGTATGTCCAATGCTTTTAGCATTTCATTGGCATTTTCTACATTATAAACATTTATTTTTTTGTTAAAATCATCTAAATCAACAACAACTATACTTCCGCCAGTGCTTTTTAAATTTCCAGAAATATAATCATCTATTTTCCTTTGCTTTGCTTCCTGCACCTCTGAAATAACAGTCTGTTGAGCTTCTCTTACCTTGTCTTCAACAGTTTCTTTAGGTGTTTCAGCATCCTTTTTTTCAATTAATTCTTGGTATTGTTTATTAAATAGATATACATCTTTAAGAAGATTATTCATATATTGTTCTGTATTTACACCTTCAGGAATGTTAAATATTTCTCCTGTTTTTAAACTATTCTCAGGTTTTAAATCTCCTACAAAAAGCACTGTCTCATAACTTCCATTTTTTCCATTTAGTTTAATTGATTCTAATTTATCAAAATCCATCAAAAGTTTGTGATTTGGGTTAGGATAATTAAGGAAACTATTAAATTCATTCTTGAACTCCTGAAATTCAGGATTTTTATTAAATTCCTGTTCCATGTTCCACATATTTTTATTTGCATAGTCAATTGCATCAACTTGGTTTTTGAAAAGTTGATATGTGCTTTGGTTTAGTTCAGCTGCAACAACTTGAGAAATATTAGTACTTGTGCTTGGTATAATGTTATGAATAACATTTTGTAATTTTGGTGCAATACTTAAACCAACTGCTAAGGCAGCGGGAAATATTATACCATACTTTACTCCTGTTTTTATTTTTTCAGAACTATTTTGAA
>CAYZVE010000195.1:0-2003 GCA_964481805.1 uncultured archaeon
ATTTATATATACGATTATGTATATATATACAAGCCGATACCGAACCTACCTAACATGAGAACCGTTTATATAAATGTTAGGCAAGGGTGCTTAAACCCGAAACGGAAGGTCTCTGAACAAGACTAAGGGTGTGCAGTGCTATCCCAAAGTTCATGGGATGTGTAATCGGGTCGGCTATCCTTTGTTAAGTAAACCATAATCTTTAAATATTAGTATCTTGTTTTTATGTTAATGATGAAAAATGGTCTGCGGGTTGCAAGATAAAATATGGAGAATTCGTCATTATCCATTCTTACTCTATTGGATTTTATACGATTATTTTTTAACTTTTTGGGTTAGATTAAAAAAGATAGATTATATTGGCGTCTATGTGAGAATTATGTCGAATTCTGAGCGGGAAATCCTTTTTGAAAAAAATAGTGCGGGATACGGATATAATGGATATACTATAATAAAAATTGGATTTGAGACTGGACGATGTACCATTAACACAGTTGCAGATTTGATAAACCACGAGACGCTTCATCAAATATTATATAACCGTATAAATAGTGATGCGGATAAGAAACTTGACAATATACATAAATGGCAACATAATTCAATAGATTTTGTCAACTGATTTTTTTAGAGGTGTGTTTGTCCACAGCCGAAAACTCGCCCAAATTAAAGTAGTACTATCTGGAAGAACGTTACAGATAATTTCCAGCGAAAAAATTAATCAATTGATTAATCAGAAAGTTTATTAAATGGTAAGACAATAATAAGTTAATAAAAAATAATGGTGGTGAAGAAGGAATGGAAAGAAAAAAACATAAGTATGAACGATGGCTCGTACTTTCACTACTTTTCGTTATTTTAATCGGTCTTCTTCTTCCGTTAACCCAACAAGTCGGAAGTGCAAATCTAGTAAAGACGTTCAAGAAAGAAATGCCTAATGGACAGCTTAAAGCAATAGAAGGTCTTTACGTTGAACTCTGGCAAGATGGGGAACTAATTGGAACAGGTACAACTGATAGTGATGGTAGAGTTGTGTTCTGTCCAATTGAAGACGGAAACTACACTCTCAAATTTTCTTATGAGGGAGTAGATTATGAAGAAGAAGTGACCGTTGAAGGTCAAACCGATATTGAGAACGTCTTGACTCCGAAAACTTGTTGGGGGCGAAGACGAGTTGTGGGAATTTAATTCCCACTTTTAATTAATCAGTTGTTTAATCGAAAGGTTTATAAGTGTCAGACCTCTATATTATTTTGATTAAAATGTTGAAAAAAGTTAAATGTCCTAATTGTGGAACCGTGAATTATGTTAATCCAGAGAAGCATAAGTTTAGACCTAAATATTGTACTAGTGTTAGGTGTAGAGCAATTATTGATAATGCACATCCTAAACGTAGAATTATAAGTGGGTTTCAGCGTAAAAAATGGGAGCGTAAAGAAGCGACTAGAAGTAGGTTTATTCAGAGAATGATTGGACTTGGACGTGGAATGGATAGGATAAGTAAAATGCTAATTAAAATATTCAAATCTGAGAAAGAGGTACAGAGGTGGAGTAAATGAGTGAGTTGAAACAGAAACTACAACAACTGTTCAAAGAAATTGAGCCATTCATTTTTGATTTAGACGGTAGCAAAGAATATTTCTTAAAGAAGTTTGAAGAGGCACAAGAGGAAATGGAACGTCTTATCGAGCAGAGAAACACAGAATTGAAAATTGTGGATAGACTGCTAAAGGAAGAGGAGTTGAAACAGAAACTAGATGCTTTTCATGGTTTTCTTGTAAGAGTTCATAACCAAAGTCGAGACGTAAAAGTGATGGCTTTTCTCGGAGGCATTATTAAAAAGTTTGAGGAATTGAAAGAGGTTGAAAAACCATGAAATGTCCTAAATGTGGAGCAGAAATTGGCGAACTATTAAAGAAGGAAAAGAAGGAAGAAACCATGAGTGAATTAGAGAAAAAAGCCAAAACGGGAAACTTCATCAAGGATTTAGCTTTACGATACGACTC
>CAYZVE010000196.1:0-1995 GCA_964481805.1 uncultured archaeon
TACTGTTGATTAAGTTTCCAGTAGCCGACCTGGAAATCAAAGTAGGACAAATCATTTAGATAAACAAAAACACGTCCAATACCCTTTATCTCAACAGATACTTGCTCTAAATTTTTATAATAATTTTTAAATCTAAATCTACAACCTCTACCATTATTTTCAGTTCCTGTATAAAAAAAACTTTTTTCTAAACTAGACGAACTGATTAAATTTCCAAATCTATCAACAAGACTTGTACCTAATTCTGTACTAATAATATCTGAATCTATGTGAAACTGAAAACCTGTTCTAATACCTACATCATATTTGCCATAATATGAGCCATCTTCTTCTAAATAATTTCCGCTAATCACAGTTCTCCGTTGAGGACAACTCCACGGGTTAATGTTGCCTGGACCAAAATACCTTGCTATTGTATGAATTTTTATTGGCACTTCATAAATAAATATTCCATGAAGTATCATACCCGTAGGGTCTTTATACTCTAGTACAAAAGTAAATTGTCCATGACGTTTTTTATAGTCATTACTAACAAAATAATCTTTTCCTATTTTATATTTATTAGCAGGGTAATCAGCAGAGCCGGCATAGTCTCTCCAATCACCTAAATCAGAAACATTGTCATAAAATGAGGGGAAATCCCTTGCGAAATGTCCACTATAATAAAATTGACCAAAATTAATGTTATTCTGTGTGCCACTTCTATCTAATAATCCCCAACCAAAAGGACCCAGACTACCGGGAGACATATCTTCCCATCCATCATTAGGGCCAAAGCCGGAGCCAGTTCCAGTTAACATGTCAACTATTTGACCCACAGAGTTTTTAACATATACTCTAACAAACCCTTTAAAAATAAGTTGAAAACTTATTCCTGGGTACTGATTCATAAATGGGTCTACTTGCATCTCAACTAAAGATCTTGCAAACGGGCTATCTGTTTCAGCTATTTGGCTTGCATGTATTTCTGAAGTATTATAATATCCGCGAGTTAACTCTGTTAATCTTACAATAGCTGTGCCATCTTCACTGCTTTTAGCGAGAACGCTTGCATGAGTATATTTTATTAGTTCACGATTAGCTGTTAATGCTTTTCCTAATTTTATCATTCCAACTTTTGGCACCCTATCTTGTAATTCAAGCAAAGAAGCTGTGGAATAATTTACAATAACTCCATCTTTAGATTTAACATAAACAATATCCAAAGTAGCAATAGTATTTCCAGAAACGCTGCCAGCTTGATATGAACTATAATAAGTATATTCATCATCTTTTAACGGTAAACCAGTATTAACAACTGTAATTTCAGAAAAGACACCACCAAACCTGTCTAAATTTGGCATTGGATAATGAAAATAAGATTCATAAGGTTCAAGGGCGGTGGTTTTTAAATATGTTTTATACCCTGAGTCATGACCCCATCTATCAGTAATATCAGTAATCCAAAAATCTTTATTAGTGCCAAGAATACTAAGATTTATATCCTTTATACCTACCTTGTCTCCAACTTCCAGTAAAGGTTGGCCATTTAAAGAAAAAACAGGTGTAGATGAGTGGGTGGTATCATTATATCTTAGAGCAAAAGACTCCGCTAACCACAAAGCCTTAGAACTTGTGGCTATTTTAGGGTCAATAATAATTGTTTGTAATTTTCTCCCCGTATAATTAATAGCAGATACAGAACCTATGGAACCTCTATCAATTGCGCGAGCTAATATATGTTCTTCAATAGGATTTATAACGGTATTAGTCTCAGTATCACTCATTAAGGCTGTGGTTACTTTAGTTAACCTTCCAACAACAATAACATCATTTCGTATATCATCAGCATTTGAACTTACATTTATAGAATCTGATATTACACCTAAGTTAGTACCCTCATCACCCGAATAAAAAGTGTCAACAGGGGTATCCTCATCCCTACCAAAAATAAACAAAGCATTAATAGAGACAGTGGAAATAGATTTACAAGTAAGATTTAAAGAATAAAGTCCA
>CAYZVE010000197.1:0-1983 GCA_964481805.1 uncultured archaeon
TTTATTTGTTTCCATCGCTTCAATCGGAAAATTACTTATTCCAAATTAATAGGGAAGTAGTGCTGTTTTAAGAAATTGTTTAGCAACTGTTGTTAATAACTACCGTACTGTAGTTGATTTATCCCATTCTATATCACTTAAGAAGAAAGAATATAGGTGATCATTATCCCAACTCAATGTGATTTTTTTCATATATTAAAATAACTCATAGAATGAGTCTCTACCTAAATGGTAGCAATATCTCTTTGCAAGAACATCAATAGTGTTAGCATCATAAAGTTCAAGCCATCCATCAACAAAAGAACGATAACACATTCTTTCAACTGAAAATATTCTCTTTTCTTTATCAACAAGAGTAAATCTCATTATTGGACTATATGATAATAATTTCTCAAAATATTGCCTCTCAACATTATGACCAAATGAAGAAAAGGTTTTAATCATTTCTTTTATATTTTGGTCAGGTTCATAAATAACGATTGTATTCTTTTTGATATCAATTTTGAACGACTCTAAGTTTGAGTTTTTTTTAATACCAGAATTTACTATATCAATTTCTTTTTCTAATATGACCTTCTTAGTTTTAGGTCTCAGAAAAACCTGTCCATTGGGATTTTCGTATATCTCATAATTTGCTGGGATGTTTTCTTCTAAGACACCATCAGTTTTTTGAGAAAAATAATATTTAGATTTTCCTTTAGTGCTTTTACCTTCATGAAGATAACATGTCTTACCTTTATAATTTGTATATGTAATTGTCATCTTATTTTAGATATTTTCCGTACATCAACCTCAACAGTCGGATTACCCCGTGAATCTAAAATCTCACGTCCTACAATTCTTTTGATTTTTGTGTCCATTTCTATTCTCATCCTCTTTTATCTTTCAAATTAAAAATAATCTATAATAAAGTTTCTTTCCCGACAATCTTTTCAATTGCTTTTATCCATGAATTTCCTTCCTTGCCAAAACCTTCTTTAGAAAAACGATAGTCATGCTTACGTTGAAATTCTTTTAACTCTTTTAAAGTTTACATATTAAACAAATATCGTTTTTATTTCTGAAGTTATTTACTTTCTCCGAATCCGTCACCAATCTTTTGTAATTGCCAGGCATGAATGTTACAGAAGCCTAAAGATTTTCTTAACTGTTCTCTTATTCCAACGTCATTGAGGTCATGTAGCATAATATTTTCTTACCATATATAAAAAAACCTCTACTTCTATTTTCAGAGTAGAGGTTATCAACTCCGATTTATCGGGGCGGTTCTTAGGCGAACCTCATCACCTTTTAATTTCAACAGCAGTAGAAGTTAGTGTTTAACGGAACTCAATATCAGGGAATTACCCTTTTTCCATTCGGAAACAGAATAGTATAATAGATCCATAGGTAGTTTTATTATGTCAACAAGTTCTGAGTGCACGCCATTAACAAGCTCAACTCGTTTGAAAATGTCTTTGCCTTCAAATTTCTTTGAAACAACAATAATATCCATGTCACTGTCTTTTTTAGGTGTACTTTTCGCGTATGAACCAAAGACGACTATTTTGTAAGTGTCTATACCCCTGCGTCTTAATAAAGTTTTTATTGTTTCTACTGTTTTTTCCTTAATTCTTTTATCCATAATAATAACTCTTTTGTTGATTTTATAATTTTATTCGTCCTTGATTTATTGTATTGCTTTATCAATTTCCCCAGCCTTTAAACATATATTCTGCTGATTTAAAGTCATAATTAGACTGCTTGAACCACTCATCTGAGGGTTTATATTTCATACATTTAGTATATCAAATTTAGGAATATTTCTCAAGACGGAATTTATTTACATTCAGGCCGGTTTTAGTTGAGTGAAATACAGTGAAGTCAAATAATTACTTTTTATCGTCGGTATTTCCTTTTTCCGACGATGTATCGTATGTCTCCTGTTGCCCCACGCCAAGGGGACACTCTCCCAGCTGAGCTACACCCCCAATTTGCCTTGCA
>CAYZVE010000198.1:0-1976 GCA_964481805.1 uncultured archaeon
ATTGATATAAACTTAAATATGATATAAAACGAAGATAATTTTGGGGTTGTATTTGTATTTTTGGAAGATGACATTGCTAGTGTTTTTTCTAATTAATATAGCTTATCCTACATTTGGAGTAAAACTCAATATTTCCCCAACCGAAGTTGCGGTAGTATCTTATGAGTTTCCATATAGGAATGAGCCAGATAATAAAATAAAAGCATCTTGCACCGATCGTAGTGGGACGAGAACTTACATGAAATATAATTTAACTGACTTAGGGATTGATACGGAAATGGCAATCTTATGGGTTAACAAGGAAGAACAAAATAACTATGCTGTCTTGAGGCTGGGTTTTTATTATATAGAAGATGATGGCTGGAATTCTGATATATCATGGAATACACAGCCATGCGAATCAGTCTGGCCTATGAATTCAAAATGTCAAATAACGCCATTCTACAATTATAAAACAAGCGAAAAAGTCGGTGTGTGGGAAAGTTTTAATCTCACTGATGTTTTAAGAATGGAAGATGATAAGGTTTTTTCGTTTGTCTTGAAGACTGTTGGTAAAGATAAATTGTGTGAAATAGATCAGTTCATTAGTTATGGAAAAAACAGCTTTATTGAGATAGACGGCTGTATCCCAAATTGGGTTATGAATGATTCTTTATGTGAATTAAATGATATGAAATTTGCTTATTATACAGACACAAGGAATTGTAATTCCTCCTATAATCTCCCTCGTGACAATGGAACTTATATAAAATGTGATTATTGTCTGCCGAATTGGACAGAACTTATTACTTCATGTGAGCCTAATGATACTATGGTGGGATATTTCATTGATGTGAATGATTGCTATTCTAAAACGCAACTTGAAAGTGATTTAGTTGATCCTGAAAATAAAACATATTTTTGTGATTACTGCCTATCTGAGTGGACCTTAAACGATACATGGGGAGAATGCCAAATAGGATGCACCCAGTATAAAAATTATTATGACATTAAAGAATGCTTTGGAACAGAACTTCCACCAATACCCATAAGTAGGCAATGCAACTATAGCCATGAGGAGTATGTAGATATAGAAGCTGGAAAAATTTTCATTCTTGATATAAAAAAAGAGGCAAATATAAGTTTGGATATGATGGCAAGCAGAAATATAACAAATGGAAATGTGAACATAACTTCATACCCCGAATCTCCGGTTAATTCAAGCTTTGGCATAGTTGAATTTGGGAATTTTATTGATGTATCACTAAATCCTGCAATTTTAGAGGATATGAAGTGGGTGATGATAAAAATTTATTACACTGATGAGGATGTTTCTGAATCTGGGGTAAGTGAGAGGGAGTTGAGAATATACACTTTCAATGAAGCTGACTCAAAATGGAAAAAAGTAAGTGACTCAGGGGTCGATACAACCTTAAACTATGTTTGGGCAAATGTTACTCATTTCAGCCTATACGGCATTTTTGAAAATAAGGAATATTGTGGGGACGAGGTATGCAACAATAATGAAACATATATATCTTGTTCGGAAGACTGCATCCAGCAGACAACTGCTACAGTTCCAGTGAGTGGACGGACTATGTTAACAACTACGACCACAACCTCTTCAACTTCAATCACATTATTGTCAACTTCAACCACATCTACAATCTCTGTATTTTCAACTTCAACAACAAGCATAAACCCAACAACTTCTACAATAAAAGAAGAAAGTCTTTTCCCAACAGGTAACATAATCAGAACCACAGGAAAGTTTTTATCAGGAAATGTTAATGCTATGATTTTGACTATGTCTTTGTTTATTGTCTTATTTTCGGTAATAATTTTAAGTCCCTTAAGGAAAAAAATAATGGGTTTGGTTAAAAAGCAAAACATGCATTGACGTTCGCCTTAAAATTTTTTTCCATATGGTTTACATATGGTACATCAGTTATTATAATTATATTAACTCTTTAAACTAAAGTTAATTTAGTGATAAA
>CAYZVE010000199.1:0-1976 GCA_964481805.1 uncultured archaeon
CCTAAACATCACACTAAAAAAAATACTCAACTGGCTAAAACAAATGATTTCTACAGTGCCTGATTATTATTTTATCCCAGCCCAGAACCATACTATTTTTTATATAAATATTTTTTCTTCATTTCCCTCTTTTATATAAATATTTTTTCTTCATTTCCCACAAGCCTTTCTTTTTATTATATTTCCACTTACAGAGTTCATTTTTTTCTACTACCATATTTCCATATTGGGTATATAACAATTTTGCACCCCTTCTTTCTCGATTTTCTTCGTTTAATTTATTTACTAATTTATTTACTATTTTCTTAACTTCTTCTTTTTTTTCAATTTCTGCCATAAATTTCAAAGTATTAAGATATTTATCATCTAAATATAAAACATGCAAATTAGATGAAAGGTTTCGCAAATTAGAAACATTATTGATATTATTATTCCCACATAAATCTAATTCTTTCAAATTCGTCAAAGAGGACAAAGCACTAACATCATAAATATCATTATTATTTAAATGTAATATTTGCAAATTCGTTAAAGAAGATAAAACATTAATATCAAAAAGATTATGATTATTGGTTAAAATTAATTTCTGCAAATTAGTTAATTTTTTAACAGGTTCAGGAACACTTCTTATATTCCAATTATATATGCGGAGTCCGGTAACATGATTCCCTACTATTGCTATTCTATAACTATACAAATTGTAATATTTATCAGAATTAGAAATGTAATCATCCAAATTTGCATAACTATTAACTATTGGTTCCCTTCCTAAAAATGCATTTAATTCCATCAAAGCATCATACTCACTTCTTATTAGATTAGATTTATATTTTGATATACTGTTTCCTAAGATTTTTGAGGTGGAGGCAGCATTGCTTCCTGCTGTTCCGTTTATTACAATCTTTTCCAGTGAAGAAATCTTGTTATCATGGAAATCTACTTTCTTTTCCAGGGAGTCAATCCTTTTCTCATTCTTCTTAATTAGTGCCAGATAATCCATTTTCTTAGTGTCAGGCAATAATGACACATCCATGTGCAGTTGGTTGGAAATGTGAGAATACCACTGGCTTAATATTTCAACCTCATTCTCAGGCAAGGTTTGATTACTGGAATACTTATCATGCAAATTATTCTTAAGCTTCAGAATAGTGCTGCTGGCAAAATTCTTATTCAATCTTAAACAAAGATTGTACAAAGTATCCAAATAAAAAACAGCATCAGAAGAGCGCTTAAACAATAATAATTCATCACTAGCCATATTCAAAGTATTAACGTAAGACTCAATCAATGAACAAGCCGCACCCTTATCCAAATTAGTAAGCCGGCACAATAATTAAAGTTGCGCAGAATAATAAGTTAATAGTTTCAGATTACACTACTAATTTAGTCATAGACAATACTACGAGTTTTAAAATTAATCTGACGAATCAGGGCAATAATAATCTTGAAAACGTTTTTGTTGAATTAATACTTCCTGACGGTTTCATACCAAGCACTGGTTCACAATTCTTCATACCTGAACTTAAAATTGGTGAGTCAAAATTGTTAAGTTCCAACATTTTCATAGAGAAGAGCATTGAGCCTGACTCTTACCAGTTCACTCTTAACAAGTCAGCGAATAATTACAATAATCTGGACACTTTAAACGTGGCTGTTACAGGAGTGCCGAAATTAGCATTCAGCGGGATGAATTTCGACCCTGAAATACCTTCATCAGGCGAGTTGGAAACCATTAGTATTCAGTTTGAAAATATTGGAAGCGGGACAGCGTACAACATAACTGCTGAATTAATTGTTGGAACTGAAGTTACAGGAGTCACTCTTGAACACTTGGGAACCCTTGAAAGGGATGATTTGACAAGCGCTATTTTTGACTTTTACCTGCCAGCCGCGGATTCATTAGGAGGCATTGTTAAAATAGTATATTACGATTCTGATAATTCAGAATATTCAATTACGCAGAATTTAAAACTGGA
>CAYZVE010000200.1:0-1971 GCA_964481805.1 uncultured archaeon
TCTCTATGAAAGCCGCTATCTTATTAGTCGGAAAAGCATTCGACAAAATCTTATTAGATAAAGAAATGATGGGTAAGGTCAGCAATAAACTTTACCCTGATTTTTTACTTTCGGAGATACTGTATTCAAATTAATCGAAATACATGAATATGATTGATGATTTAATGAATTTTATAAAATTTTACGAAGAAGAAGGAAAAAGGATTAGAATTGATGAAACAAACAAAGATGTTCCTGTCAGATACAAACACCTGATTCTACCGCTTCTTCCAAAAAAACAAAAACTGTCATTGATGTTGGATCCGGAGATGGATATGCCGTTGATAAATTGAGGAAAAAAGGTTTTCCTGCTTACGGGCTTGAACTGTCCAAAGAAAGGGTTAAATTTGCTACAAAAAAATATGGATGTTATTACAAGCAGGGAAATATCTATTCGACAGGATTTTCAGATAATCAATTTGATGCTGTTATAGCATCCGAAGTGATCGAACATCTGGAAGAGCCTTTGAAAGCAATTGAAGAGCTGAAAAGGATATCCAAAAAATATATCATATTGACATTTCCATACAAAGAAATTCCACAGCAGATAGTCTGTCCTCATTGCCTGAAAAACTTTCCATCAAGCGGCCATATACAATATTTTGATGATGAGAAAATTGAAGAAATTATTTCCAAATCAAATCTAAAGATAATAAAAATAAGGAAATTGACATATTTTCCCTTTCATGTCTTTCCAAAATTCTTTGCAGTTATCTCAAATTTCATATTAGGGATTCTTAAAAAAAATACCTATATTGGATTATTGTGCGAAAAAAATCTTTAACCTATATAATTCGGGATTGATGAATTGGAATTGAATTTTTTATATGCCTTGCAGTGTTTTGGGTCGAATTCATCATCTTCATCATAAGGGCATCCCCCGTCATAATTCTTCTGGCAAGTGCTGCAATCAGTCACCATATAAACATCTTTTATTATTTTTTCATCTCTCGTCCAGGATCTTTATCATTCCAAGCTTTTCCAGCCTGCCCAGTTCCGACTGTTTGTGGGTAAAAATGCTGTATATGATTCCGTGATGGCAGGAGAAGATTATACACTCTCAACAATATTTTTGGTAAGACCTGGTAAAGATACAGGCCCTAATATAGTTCAATCAAGAAAATTTTTAGTTGACATTCCTCAAAGTGTACCACCTGAAGAGTATTCAAAAGATCTTCAGGAAGAAATGAAGTGGAAAGGAGATGGACCTGCATATCTAAAAGCTTTAGAACTTTTAGCACGTGGGAGATTAGGCATAGGCGAAGATGACATAACCGTTTTCTTGGATGGAAGACCTTTACCTTATAGAGGAGTTCAGTTATCTGATTAATCTGTTACATAAATAATATCTTTTGGTCGAAGTAAAACTCTTCTTTCACCTTTAGTAACATAACCTAAATCATGTACATCTATTCCATATTCGCTGCATACACGTCTGATATTTCTTTCAAATTCCATTGGAGCTATTACAACATACCCAATGCCCATATTCCATACATAATAATTCTCTCTATCACTTACATCAAATCCAGTTTGTTCTCCAAGTCTAGTTAATTCACGAAACATCAGCGGTGGTTCTGGAATATTTTCTACAATATAGTCAAAAGGTCCTTTTGCTCTTGCTATTTTTTCCCAACCATGACCAGTAATAGGCTGTAGATAGTGAACATCAACACCTTCATCAAACATCGTCATGACAGGTCTTGCATAAATTGTAGTTGGCGTTAATAACTCTTCTCCAAGTGTTTTTCCATTTTCTAGTTTTGTAAAAAACCCATCTGGTAATTTACCAGCTATTCCTCTCGCTTTTGATAAACCATTTGCATGAATACCACTACTTCCTAAACCATAGATTCTATCTCCTTCTCTTATTTTATTTCCTATTATCATTCTACTTTTTGGTCTTATAATTCCTGATGATGATCCAGCTAA
>CAYZVE010000201.1:0-1971 GCA_964481805.1 uncultured archaeon
TAACCATTTTATATCCTTATTATTGAATTCATTAAAAAGATAATTTTCTCCTAAATGTAGAGCCCTTACAGCTAAAAATGTTGTATAGATAAATGATCTACTAGGATCACCAAATCCACCATCTTCATTCCAAAATCTCATCAGCACATTTTTTACAATATCCATTTTAATCCAACCGATTAATCTAGCATCATCAATAAACTCGTTCAATAAGAAGAAGGTCTCAAAAAGTTCCCTGGCTAGCCTAGCAAAATGGTAACTTGAATACTCAAACTTCACGCTTATGTTTTCAAGCTTATTTGTTAATTTTCTTACAATTGCTCTCTTCATCACCTCGTCTAATTTTGATATATCTGAAATTCTGAATGTAGCTATAGAACTTCTGGTATAGAGATCTCTGTCTGTTTGGTTATTTGGAACTGACCCCCATGCACCAGAAACAGCTGATTTTAACAGCCATTCTAGATATTTTTCTGCATTTATTTTACTCAGTTCATCCAGAAGGAATAAGGTATGGAAAGCCATATTATTCTTGAAAATATATATTTCTCCTGGCATGAAAAACCCGCCTTTTGGCATTTCATATCTGATTGCAATGTTGCAAACCGTCTCAGAAATATCCCCGATTTTATTAAATAACTTGAATATTTTGGTGATGTAATAAAGGTCTTGTACATGAAAACTAGAAATGTTTTGCATCACATTTTTTAATCTTGCTGTAAATAGCTCTGGATAGTGTTGAACATCCCCAATATATTTTTGTATCATCAAGAAATAGAATATGTCCTCATAAGTTCCATTCTGAGATATGTTTGCTCTAACATTATTAAGAAAATTCTTTATTTCTTCTACCTCCTTGATTTCCAAATTGTGCCTTAAAATTTTCATGCAGTTAATGGAGTTGTACAGTGTATTTACATTAGAGAAAACATTCTGAGATTTCAAGTAATTTATTGCTTTATCTGCTGACTTGGGTTTTAATCCAAGCAAACTCAAAATTTGAACTACAGTGAATGTATCAATCAAGTTAGAATATTGTGTCCCTATTGAGCAGAATCCGCCGTCGTCATTCTGCAGGCTTTGATGAAACTCAATCATTTTTTCTTTGGCTCTAGGTTCTTTCTTAATGATTTTCATCATCTCAAGAGCGTAGTAAGTCCTGTCAGTCCATGGCATTTCCCCAGGCATTTCAGAAAATCCCATTGACCCGGCTTGCAATGATTCAATAAATTTGATGGTATTTTCAGATATCTTTTTGTCACAGTCGTTTAGAATGGATACGCAAAGGAAAGTGGTATTGAACATGGGGGACTTGACATCAAAGTAGCCTTGTTCTGTTTGAGAGTTTATTATGAAATCAGATACCTTCTGAACATCAATTATTTCGCTTAGTTTTTCTCTCTGGGGTTTGAATAAAGGGTCCGCCTCAAAAATGCTTTTCCAGACATCCTTGTTTTCCATACCTATTATTTTAGGGGCTAAATAAATATCCTTATATTGTCTAATGGGCGAGCATTTAACGAGGGCGAAGCCCGAGTATAAAGCGAGCGAATTATTGGAATACCAGAATCAACTCCCTGATGAAATTAACAAAGAACGCTCCAGCAAGCATCCAATAAGCAATCTGGTAGGTTCTGGTGCATTTCCTTTTCTTAAAACCGAAGTGGCTTGCGAGGAGAATGAAAGCTGCTACTGATATGCCATATATCCATGCTGAGATAGTGCTTCTGAACATGAATCGCATGATTGGGTTTGCTTCGGCTATTCGGCTGCCTTGATAGGTTATGGTAGTCAAAACCATTGATCCTAGGAAACTGATGGTGAAGATGGTTAATGGGATATATCTGGACATGATATATTATTGTGCCTTGATATTTATATTACACGTAATATACATACTCTATTCTTCATATTACACGGATTATAAATTATGCATGAGAAGCATAGATTCCAAGAAGAGTGCAAAGAAAG
>CAYZVE010000202.1:0-1967 GCA_964481805.1 uncultured archaeon
CTATTGACTTTTTAATTAAATTATCTTTAATTTATAAGAATATACCTCTAGATCTTTTCTTGCGTTGAGTAAATAATTAACATATTTTATTTGCTAATTCCTTGTAAAATTGATTTTTAATAGCCCAATCATCAGCCGTGCGTAACGCAAACGCGAAATGATTAATAAATAATTCATTTAATTGAAGATGTTTAATATTGGATGTTGTTAATGTCTCATGTACTTTACCAGTATATTGTATTCCTTTATCTGTTCTAAATATTCTAACTTGTCTATCTTCATTTTGTTGCATATCAAAGTGTAATTTCTTCATGAATAGATCTTCCCAGTTGTATCTAGGCATAGATACTGCGTCTACCTTTTGCAGTATAGCGTCGATATTTAACCCGTCTGCTAAATAAACAGGTAATGTTTCATCAGAGTCAACAACAAAACAATATTTTGTTGTTACATATTTAATTACATCGTTTCTAGCTTGTGCAAAATTCTCAAATGTAAAATATATATAATCAAAGTTGTGTTGTTTTATATATGTATGAATTGAATCATCGGTATATTTATCATCTATTCCTATTAGATATTTATCAAAATTACAGAGTTTTAAATTTGCAAAAACAGCTGACGTTATTTCGGTCGTATCTTTTATAATCATTGCCATTGTAGTGTTTTTCATACATCTCCATTTTTTTATAGAATAGCAAGATCTCTTTTACATACATTAAGTAATAATTCTATATTATGATTTATCTCATGTTTTTCAGCGTATTCTATTACTTGTTTACTCTTTTCTATTTGATTGCAATTAAGTGCTTGATATATATTATGTTCAATACTATCAATATTACATACTGCCCATTTATGGCCAACATAAAGTTCTATAATATCAGAATTTAGGTCCCCATATTTTATTTCTTCTAATTTATAATCAATTAGAAATCCCGAATCTTTTACAAATTCTAAATGGGATCCCCAATTTGTTACAATAGGAACTACGCCATGACTCATCGCTTCGATTATAGGAAGCCCATAACCTTCCCCTCTTGTTGGTGATAATAAATAATCGGCAGCTCTATATAAAGTATTTAATACTTCATCTGGTATAAAATCAATAACAAGTTTTACATTTTTATTCTTAAGTCTTAACCGTATTTCATTTATTATATAGTCTTTTGTATTTTGTATTGGCGCAAATTTTAATAAGAAAACGATATCTTTATTATCTTTAAAGCGATTAATCGCTTTAAATAAT
Organism: uncultured archaeon; assembly: GCA_964481805.1. GTDB lineage: Archaea > Aenigmatarchaeota > Aenigmatarchaeia > CG10238-14 > CG10238-14 > CG10238-14. The sequence goes on from CAYZVE010000202.1 coordinate 1,250, forward strand.
TCATATACTCCCTTTCTTGGATTATAATCGCATACTGTTAAAAATACTTTTTTATCATTAGGTATACCTAATTCTTTACGAACATCTTCTTTCTTTAGTGGACAAATTAGTTCTTTGTCATATCCGATTGGTATTACGTTTATCTTTTCTGGAATTACTTTCGCTTTATTTATAAATACATTCTTTACAAATTCACTTGGAACTATAAAGTTCTGAGGTTTTGGAAAGAAAGGTAGCCATTTATAAGGTATGTTATCTGTTTCAAACATTGTATAAATATAATTAAGTTTACTATTAAGTATTGTTTTATATAGGTCCGGAGTGATTCCAGAAATCGCAATTTCATAGAGTTCTTTAGTATTATATTTCCCAATAAGATTTTTTAATTCAAAGATATCAACAGATGGTTTAAAACTTTTATTAATTATGGAAACATCACAGTATTTGGCTAAGTGATTGACAAATAATCGTGACATATTTCCATATCCACTAGCATCGTAAAATGAGCCTTTCCAGACAATTTTCAAATTTTCTTCCTTTCTTTTTTATTTATTATAACACATAATGGGCTAAAACTCCCAAATTTATTCGAGGAGATACAGCCCATAAAATTTTTACTTTTTTCCTTGACATTTTAAGTAAAAATGTGGTATAATATAATAGTTGCTCTTGGGCTAAAGAGCATTGGTATCCAATCCATAGAAGCCCCCTGACTTTA
>CAYZVE010000203.1:0-1958 GCA_964481805.1 uncultured archaeon
CTCCTTTAATCTTCGCGAATTTTTAATACAAGCCAACCAACATAAAGTGGAAGAGAAGTAAAAATATTATCTACGAATGCAATAATTGAGTGTTTCCAATTCAACTCTGCATAAGCGTCACTCAATTCCCAGTTTCTAAAATTAAACCATAGCAAACAAACTAATGACAATATTCCAAGGGCATTATGAAGAGCTCTAATATACGAATTTTTGGAAATATGAAAATATACAAAAACATTTTTCTCTTTGCCACTGAATAACCACATCCCCGGAACAAACCACGAAAGGAATAGGCCACAACAAAGTAAGAGATAGATAAAAAGAGTATCTGATTCAGCGTAATGGGGAAAAATCCCAAATATTGGGATAGCTATCATGCCACCAATACCTAAATAACCTGACTGAGCAATAAGACGATCAAATTTTTTTGATTGCATAATCATCCTCCTATTAAAACACTATCTTAGCATAGTAGCAAATATTTTAGCAAAGGGATGAAGCGCAACGGAAGCATCTTCTTTCTATAATCTTTTCAGAGCTTTTTTAAATTCCGGGTCATGCATCAATTTAGTAACAGCATTTTCGATAGATTCTCTTACCGCTACCCCGGCCTCTTTTTTGCTAATGCCTGTTAGCCAGATTCGTTTTTCATAGGTACTGGTTATATCAACAGTGTCCTCATAAATTTTTTTTCCAGTACCTGAAAGTAAAAAAATATTAAGTTGACAACTCGTTACAATGCTTTGAAATTTAGCAAGGAATTGAGAAACCTCACCCCAGGAACCATAAAACATTTTGAGTTCCCCACCAATTAAAGCATCTGAACCTGTTCTCTTTATTATGCCCTTCAATTCGCTAACATTATCTCCCTGCCCTGAAGCACTGTATTCGGTGTCATATCCCAATTTAGATATTTCCTTAGATATCTGCATAGAAAATAGTTCGCAGATATCTTCATCGGAGGAGAGTGAGTATATGAACTTATGTTTTACCTGCATTAAAAAAAAACCGACAGATGGCTCAAAGATCGAAACAGCTTCCTTTTCCATCCGTAAGTCTTTCAATTTTGTAATTGCAATTTTTGATAAATTAGAACTTCCAGAAAACTCATCCTTAGGAAATGTTAATCCAGTCTCAACTGTACGCAAATGTTGAAGACGAATTGTACATCCAGACAATAATAAAGTGATAGCTATAGGGATAAACTTTGATTTTTTTCTCATTTGAAAACCCTCCGTTATTCAAATTCTTGCAGTTTATATACAACAGGGAACATCAATTTAAATTCCTTATCACTATTAAAATCCCTATATTTTATTTCCAAGGAACTTGCTTTTAGCTTATTCTCTTTACACTCACTAAAATCAAAGCACAATAATTTATCAAATGATCCGTCTGGGCTAATAAGCTCTTTCGTTAAAATCATTTTCTCCAAGTTGAGAGCAATTTTAGGGTCTTGCAGTGGAACAGATCTACTAAAACTACCGCCATATGACATACTTGTTTTACTACCTGTTTTCATGGAACCCATTTCGTAACCACTTCCAGAACTACTACTACCTAAATTAATTAGTGCATTTGCCTCACTAACAGAAAGAGGGTTTATGTTACTGCCATCAGACAGAATCAATTTGATATCGTCTCTTTTAAAAATATACTCTTTACGGCCTTTATTTTTAATCTGTAGATGAAGAATGAATAAGGGGGATTTTCCTATCTTTGTATGAAGCAACTCTTTGCTTTCTTTATCTCCTAAATCAGAAAGCGTCATATCGATATCGTCCCCGTATACCCTGTTTTCAGTTTTAAGTACAGACTCTTTTAAAGTGGCGCAAGATGAAAAGGCAAGACATAAAAACAAAGTCCTCACTAAAATTCCCCATTTTTTCACAATAACTCCCGCAATTTGCTTTTCTTTATCGTAATCACCTTTTCATTATAACCAATTTACGAAATTT
>CAYZVE010000204.1:0-1945 GCA_964481805.1 uncultured archaeon
TTCAAAGATAGCTTTTTACCCTTTAAGCCTTCTTTTATTATGGTATAAAAATATTTATCCATAGATTTTGCTTCACTTTGATGTTCTTTTGAGTTTTGCATATTAGTTTCCCACATAGGTAAATGAAACATTATATTACCATATTTAGACATCCGAACATCACCAAACAAACAAAACATGGCGGCCGCAGAATGAGCTACACCAACAATATCCATCTTAAATCCAGCGAGTAGTGTTATAAGAGACATAACATCATAAAAGCCTCCCCCACAACTATTTACTTTGACTACTGTTTTTGCTCTGTCAATATTGGGGTGTTCTCGGGCTATTTCAAGCACCATTTCCTCTTCAATATCTCCATATATAAATATTTGATTGGTTTCCAAATTAACATATTTATTGTCCATTTGGTATCCTTAATATTTGTTTAATTTTTTCATAACTAATTGGGTAGTATTGCCAACAGTCTACTCCTACATCTAATGAACCAGGCATATCTATTAATCTACCGTGAGAATGACCATGTAAATGAATTGAATTTTTACTACTTCCTTCCCATGTTCTTAATGGATAATGACAAAGAACTATTTTTTGTTTATCTATCTTGATTGCCCTTAAGTCAAACACAGAACCAAACGTTGTCTTTGCCTGTTTGGGATCATGATGTCCTCTTATTAAAACTATATCCCCATTTAAACGTCTTCTATACTTTTCAATAGCACTAAAAGCAAAATCACCTAAATGGTATACCCTGTCTTGTTTTTTTACCACCTCATTCCAATTATTGATTAATGTAACATCCATTTCTTCCACTGTTTTAAATGGTCTATCACACTTTTCAATTATATTTGTGTGGCCAAAATGATGGTCCGCCGTAAACCAGATCACTTTATTTCCCTTCTTTAAAATGGCCTCATTTGTTCATTTTTACTTTTTTTACTCTAAAAAATTTTTAAACTAAAATTAGTTATTTTACATCATCTTTAAACTTTTTTGGCAACCCTTCTTTAAATCTTGCAACTGAAGCCATATTTGTCAAATCAATTACCTTATTAACTTCTCCATACCTGTTCTTAGCTAAAATTAATTGACACCATTCTTTAGAATATTTTTGTTCTTTGGTTTGTTTGTATTTTAAAGGATAATATAAGAAAAGACAAACAGAAGCATCATGTCCTATTGCCTTTGAGTCACGAATATCATTCATTTTAATAGGCATCCCGCTTGACCTATCGTCTGGTGATGTATTCAATTGAGCTAAAACCAAAACAGCAATGTCACATTCTTTAGATAAGGCTAGTAATCTCTTGGAAGTATAAGAAAGTTCTTGTTCCCTAGACCCAAATTTCTTACCTAAAACAATGAGAAGGCTTATATAATCAACAACTATCATCTGCAAATTAGGATACTTTATTTTGGCAAATTTAACTTTAGCTACCAAATCTTCTAAAACATATGTAGTGTCATCCACAAATAGATTGTCACCGCGTTTTAAATTATCTAAACAACCACCAATCTTCCTTACTTCAGCGTCATTTAAATTGCCTGATCTTATTTTACTTAATGTTATTCCAGTATTAAGAGATATAAATCGATAAAGTAGTAATTCCTTCTCATCTTCAAGCAAAAAATAAATTAAAGCCTTCTCATTTTTTATTATACTATTTGCAAACTGTACCGCTAATTGGGTTTTACCATCAGAAGTGGAGGCTGCAACAACCCATATATTTTTTTTATGCAAACCAAGAGTAAGTTCATCTAACTTGTCAATACCTGTGGGAAGTTTTATTGCAGTACCAGTTTCTTTTAAAAGTCTTATCCTTTCATTAATATTATCAAGAAGTTCTGATTCAATAGAGGAAACACTTTCAAGTTTCATATTAGCTTTTGATTTTATACGAATAAGTTCTGCATCTAAATTATTTTGTATTTCATCTACATCTCT
>CAYZVE010000205.1:0-1942 GCA_964481805.1 uncultured archaeon
TATGTTCAGCTCCTTTCTTAGCTTGATTTATCACATATTCTGCTCCCGTGCGAGTATTGTGAGTAGCAATAAAACTTCTTTTAATTAAAAACAAACCATCAGGAGAGTTAACGGTCAAACATCTCATTTTTGTTTTGCTAACTCTTTCTGCTTTGACTATAAATCTACATTTATGCCTACTCATTTGATTTTTTGTAGAATTAACTTGATTAAATAACTTTCTTCCCAATTTAAAAACAGGGTAATCAGTTTTAAATTTTATCCTAAATCTATTATAATATCTTTTCCCTTTAAACCAACTTTCACCTTGATATCTTTTTGCTTTAATCCCCAAACTACTAATCAATTCATAAATATTATCAAATAACTCAGAATATATTGTAACAAATTCACACCAACCATTGTTCTCGCAGTAACCATCTGTATCCATTAATCCTTTTAATAATTCAAATCTTTGTTTAATAGATGAATTTAAATAGATATTTGGAATATGTTTGTTTTTAAACATTTTCATTCTTTTTAGAATTGATAATAATGATTTATTTGATTGATATTGCCCTGTTATTTTGCATCTTTTTGGCTTTTCGCCATTAGAGATACTATATCTGTTTTGGTCTTTACAGGAAATAACTTTAATTTTATATCCATCATTCTCAATATACTTTAATATCGCCAAATCATTAGTGGTAATATTCGAGCTTTTGCTATCTCCATCTCCTATCCATACACCAAAAGTATATGGTTCAATTGGTAGCTTTTGTGATTTTAACTTAATCGGCTTAATTAGAGGTATTCGATGATTAGTTTCTCTTATTTTATATTTTATTGTTTTGACAATCTCTTCAGTAGTTTTTATACTACCATATTTACTTTTACCTCTTCTGATTTGTTTCTCTTCTAATTTCGATATCGTATACCAAAGATGATTTTTGTCACATATAACTGTTTCCCCTGTATCAAAATATAATTTATATCCTTCAACTGATTGTATTTCATGGGCTTTTTCAACTTCATAATGTTTACCATCAAGACTAAAAACAATATCGCCATCTATGATATCTTGTAATTTTTTCCACCCATTAACTGTTCTAATATCATCATTAATATCAGACATTTTTCCCCAGCCTCTACCAGTTAATATCATCCATCCTAGCCAATCTCCGGCTGGTGGTAATTGTTTAGGTCTCGCCCAAACTTCCCAATCATAAAGAATATCTTCTGCTTCTTCATCAGTCAGGCTGTTCAGAATCTTCAGTCTTTCCTGTTCGGATAATTGCCTTATTGATTTTATCAATAAGCTTCTGTTTGGCATTTGTTATCTTTAATTCCCCTTCAACTTTTACATCATATTTTTCGGATGGGTATTTGCTTTTTAATTTATAAGCCATATCGAGATATTTATGGCGTGTCGGGTAATCTTCTACATCAACAAACTCAATACTTTTTGAATCAGCTTTTGGCAAATCCGATGAATTAGGTTGTGCTTCTTTTGGTTTGATAGGTATAACTGAAACAACTTTCGTGGCTTTAAGTCCTTCATCTAATTTTTGGTGCAAATAAGCATCGGTCATTCCCATTTTATCAAGAAGTTCATCATTAGAAAGGTTGAGGTTTTGTAACAATCTACAACCATACTCTTTAGCATTTTCTCTTTTAATATTGGGATTTATAGCAAGATACGCTTCGGTTGCATTTCCATTGCTCTCGATATATGCTTTTATAAATTTTCTCTCTCGCAACGTTCTTTTTAATTTCACTACTAATCACCTTAATATATTCCTAAATACAAAAGGGGGTTTTATCCCCCTTTATTATTAAATACCACAATAATTATTCTGTGTCAAATATTATTTTCCCCCCAGCTTTTCTAACTTCTCGATTCTATCTTGCAGTTTCCCCAATGCTTCCCAAACTTCACTCTCAAAATCATAGAATCTATCAT
>CAYZVE010000206.1:0-1941 GCA_964481805.1 uncultured archaeon
CTTAAACTATGGGAAAAGAAAAATGCGATTCCAATTTCTAATTCTGGTGACATAAAACAAGCCGCCCAATTAGCCACTCTAACCACTCAAACAGGGGATTACAAAAAGCAGTTGAAGAGTACCTATGCTGAGGTAGCTAAGTATAAGGAAGCCACGGTGGGGGCAACAAAAAGTAGCTTCGATTTTGGTGGAGCTATTTCTGATGTAGGTCGCCGCGTATTTATTTGGGGTTCTCTCTCTGCTGTTATATTTGGTGCTATTCAAGGATTGAAGGGTGCTGTCAGTGCTACTATGGAACTTGATACTGCGATGGCTGAGCTCAAAAAGGTTCTCCCAAAAGATACTGATTTTACTTGGTTACGGGAAGAAACTTTCTCAATCGCAGCTAAGTTTGGTGTAGCTGTTTTAGACACTGCCAATGTTTTAAAAATGTTTGGACAAGCGGGACTTGAAACTGCTGACGCTCTCAAGGCTACTGAAACAGCTATGCTTGCAATCAACACAACCGGAGCAAGCACCATAGATGCAATTAACGCTCTTATTGCCGCTCATCGTATTTTTAATGTAGCATATGAGGATTCCGCTCGTGTTATTGATAAAGTACAAAGAATTCAGGCTGATTATGCTATTGATTCTAGAGATCTTGTGCAATCAATCACAGGTATTGGTCCTGCCATTTCCGTTTTGAATGGTGATATTGATGATCTATTTTCTATGGTTGCCGCCCTTGGTGAAGCTGCACGTATTTCAGGTAAAGAAGTGTCTAACTCTTTAAAGAGAGTGTTTTCCAAAATTGTAAGTAAAGAGGGTGTGAATGCATTACAAGAACTGGGGGTTATGGTTTATGCTACAGCCGATTCTTATCGTCCCCTTAGAGATATTTTAGGTGATTTAACTGAGAGATTAAAGACGGCTACTGAAGTTGAAAAAGCAAATATTGCACTTAAGTTAGCCCAGGTCCGCCAGTATCCTAAGTTCTTAGCCCTACTTGATAATTATGCTATTGCACTTGAGGCTGTTGAAAAATCACAGAGTGCCTTTGGTGATGCAACTGAAGCCAACCAATACATTATGAGTACGTGGAATAAAAAGGTTGCTGTTTCCAAAGCACAAATAAGACAATTCTCTGATGAGTTTATTCGTGGGGGTATTATTGATACAATATCCTCTCTTACTATTGCATTGGGTAAGTTTGCTTCATTTGCTTCAGGTAGCGGCTCTTTCTTAGGTGGTCTAACTGTTTCCGTGGTTGCTTTGGCGGGGGCATTTAAGTTAGCACAAATTTCTATCACTTATATTCAGGCAATTAAAACTTACAAAGCCGCAGTAGCTGGTTTAGCGATAGGGGCAGACGCCGCTAGTATAAAATTAACCGCATTTGGAAGAACATTAACTACTACTAGTGCTATGGCAAGAACGGTTGGTTCTGCCCTTGGTATTATTAGTTTGGCTGCCCTTATACTTGTTCCTCTAATTACAAAATTATATGAGAGGTCCCAGCGATATAATAAAATTATTTCAGAGACTAAAGAAAATTTAAAAAGTTACAAAGAGGGTTTAAAGGGTTTAGCGTTACAGGATTATGGTGCCAAGACTGCCGAACAAAAAATGGGGCGTATTAAAGATGCTTTTGATGCTTCCTCTAGGGCTATTGATGATGGCCGGGATGGTTTAAAAGAGTTTGTAAAAGTTCTTTTGGACATGAAAACAGAGCCAACTAAACTTGACTTAGAAAATCAAATATCAACAGCAAAAGAAGCTTTACAAAAATTAAAAGAATATATTAAAGTAACATTAGAAGAACCAGTAAATAAAGCAATTGATACTGGACTTGCCGGTTTTGTTGATAGTTTTAATAATATATACAATGAAATAACTGATGACACAAAAGATTTTGCAATTAAGATTGCTGATATTTTAAAAAAGGAAACAGGTCTTTTT
>CAYZVE010000207.1:0-1935 GCA_964481805.1 uncultured archaeon
GTCTTCTAGTGTCAGATATCATGGCAGAGTATACTGTTTTTAAATCAATGGCTGTCGTTTTTTCCATTTCATCTATTATGGAAAGTATTGTTTCGTCTTCTCTAAACTTAAATCTTAAATCAGGATAAGAGGCATCCTTACCTTCAATCAAAAAATCCATTATTCTTAAATATATTTTATAATGTTTTTTATCAACAAAATCAAGGGCAGAAACAGCTTGATCAATAGTGTTGATTAAATAAGGATTAGACATAAGACTAGATAAAAACTGTACCTCAAGGTTCACATTCTTCTCCTGTCATTACAACAACTAAATCAGACAAATCTCTTCTTAAAACAAAGTGTGTGCTCCCGATTTTAACCTCAATTGGATCTTTAAAGGGGCTACGGACAAACTCAACTTCTTTTCCTGCCACAAAACCCATGTCGATTAACCTTCGGGAACCCACACTTATAATAATACCTTTTGTTTTTAAATTACTTAAGACCAAACATCAACTCTAATGCTTGATAAAAATCATCCTGATTAAACTTACCATCCTTGTTAATATCATTAGCGGTATATTGTCCGGTACTAATAAACTTAACCTCTACGGAATGATTCTCTGTATTAGGAAGAAACTTTATACTCAAAGTAGATGTGTCCGTAACTGAAAAACTTACATCTTCTGTCCATCTAATATTCCAAGTATAACCCCCTATGGGTTCTCCTGTCATAAATAATTCAACTTTATCTTGATTGACAATATTATTAAATGTAATAGTCTCTCCTACCTGGGCAAAAGTTGATACACAAAATAAACCAACTAACAATAAAACCAAAATCATTTTTCTCATTATTTAATCTCCACTTTAATAGGTTGTTTTTCTTTAATTTTATATACTTTAATATACAAAATACCATCTTCTAAATTGGCTTCCACCTTTTTTAAATCAGCATCTTTAACTACAAAGTCTGAACTTAACTCCTTCAAAATACGACTATTCTCTTTTTTGCCCTTTACAAATAATACATCTCTGTCAATAGTAACATTTATATCATCTTTTTTCCAACCAGGAACAGGGATTTCAATATAATAAATACCATCTTTCTCCTCAAAGTGTGCTTGTCCATACCTATTAAATTCATATTTTTCTTCTTGTGCACTACACCAAACAAAATCTTCAGACCCTAAAAATACTGGAAAATGCCTATACATAAATTTGCCTCCTTAACAAATAGGTGCTAATCCACCTTTAAAAACATAGTTATACAAATAAAGAACATCAGAAACAGTGACAACATTATCACCATCACAGTCGGCTAACCATTCAGAAACAGGAGCATCTCCACCTCTAAAAATATAGCCAATCATATCAATTATGTCTGTAATATTTACCTTTCCATCAACATTAAAATCCCCTTTCGGATAATAGCATAGGTCTAGACTAACCTCCGTTAACATCACCGAGTGTGTTTCTACCCCTAAACCTTTTATCTCTTCATAAGTTATTTTTCCCCAAACATCACCAACCGCATTAGCATCAAGCGAAAATAATACTACTAATAATAGAAAAATAACTACAAATATAGCTTTTTTCATACATACTCCTTTTAATTAATATTAAAACTACTATAACATTTTTTATCCTTCTTAATAGCCGTAGGCTTGCCATCTGTTATTTTAAATTCTAACTCTTCAATCAATGTACTCCTTTTTTAACTGATGTATCTAAGATATTAACTTCATATTCAAAAACTCTCCGGTCATTAACTTTTTATTAAATTTCTTCACATAATAACTCTCATAAATTTTTACTCTCTATTTCATAAACTATTTTAGCATTTATACCACTATGTAATCTCCATGTTTTTCCATCAAAGGATGGAACCAAACCTCTATTCCAAAGATCAATTCCAGATTGGAATGGATTTTTTCCTGCTTTACACTTAAT
>CAYZVE010000208.1:0-1933 GCA_964481805.1 uncultured archaeon
ATAAGACTTTTTCATGGCTGAGTTGATAGATATCTGCGAAGCAGACTATATGTGCGAAGCACGAACCCCCTTTTTTTTAAAAAAGAAATGGAAAGTTTATTGTATTTAACATCGGAATTCCTGTTAAGTGAGGTGAGGACGAAGTCCGAGAGTGCAACGCCCCGACGAACAGCGAAGCTGTGAGGAGAGTAAAAATGAGTCGCGTAAAAGTTAGTTTGTCGTTAAGGTTTAGGGCAGGTTTATTGTATTATTATTCTATTTGATTCTACTGTTAACAATTGAATAATCTGTAACTATAAATGACAAGTCCATCCGCCATCTATTGTAATAATAGAACCGGTCATGTAACTGCATTCATCAGAAGAAAGATAAACAGCCAATCCTCCAATTTCTTTTGCGTTTCCTGCTCTTTTTAATGGAACAGAATTTTTTATTATAGGTTCCATACCTTTTAATAATCCTTGGGTCATTGGGGTAACAAAAATTCCTGGGCATATAGCATTTACATTAATTTTTCCTGCATACTCTGTGGCCATTGTTTTTGTTAACTGAATAACTGCTCCCTTACTTGCATTATAAGCAGCAGAACCTGCAAAAGCATGATGTCCTGCAACAGAAGAAATATTAATAATTTTCCCACCTTTTTTCATTTTTGGGGCACAATGTTTAGTCATCAAAAAATACCCTCTTAAATTAATATTAATTAGTTTATCCCAGTCTTCAACTTTTGTTTCAGTTATGGGTGTTGGGAAATAAACTCCTGCATTATTAATCAGAATATCAATAGAACCAAATTCTTTTTTTATCTCATCTACTACTTTTTTGATCTCTTCTTCTTTTGTAACATCTAATTTATAATATACAGATTTGGTTTTTAATTTTTTAGCAATACTGCTTCCATCTCTCAAATCAAGAACAGCTATTTTAGCGCCCTGCATGGATAAAGCTACAGCCATAGCTTCACCTAAACCTCCAGAAGCTCCAGTAATAATAGCAACTTTATTTTTTAAATCAAACATTTTCACACACCTCTTATAAACAATAAATATCTTCAATATTTATAAATATTACGTTTAGTTAGTTTTATTCGTCGTCTGCCCCCAACCTTCTATAAATTAGGAAGCAAAAGCCGAGAGTATATGTTGCAAAGCAATCGCGACTCATTTTTATTTCACTTAACTGAGGAATTAAAAGAAGTTTTGCGAACAGAACTGAGTTAGTGAATGAAATGAGCTAACTCCTCGTGAGCAAAATTTGGGAAATCGAAGTGCAACGAGGTTTCCGTTAAATTCCTGTTATATTTCCCAGAGGGCAAAAATTTAGTGCAACGTTCCGAAGGAAAATTTTTGAGTTGCGAGGTGGCGGCTACAAATTTTCTTTTATTTTATTAGTAATAGTTTTCTTGGCAACTTCAGAAATTTCTCTTTTTTTAGTTCTGTTATAATGATGCCCAAATTCTAAATCCTCAAAAACCAAACCAGTTATCTCAACTTTGTGATTATACCTTGGTCTGAAATGCCAATGAACATGAGGTTCTGGTTTTTTCTCTTGATATGCATCATTCATCAAACAAGTCCAGTTAAACATTGTGGCATTAAACGATATTCGCAAAGCAGATTCTAATTTTTTCACTAATTCAATAAATTCATCATATTCTTCTTTTTTCAGCTCCGCCAAATCGCCACAATGTCTTTTCAATACAACTATACATCTGCCTAAATAAGTTTGGTCCCAAGAGAGAAAAACATTCCAATATTTTGTTTGATGAACAAAATCAACAGGGTTTGGTTTTTGGCAAAATAAACATATCATAATTATAAGTTAATTTCTGAAGTTTAATAAAGTTCGCATTAAAGCAGCCGCCGAGCAATTGAATAGAACTGAGGAATTAAAAGAAGTTTTGCGAACAGAGCTGAGTTAGTGAATGAAATGA
>CAYZVE010000209.1:0-1904 GCA_964481805.1 uncultured archaeon
TAATAGCTATATTTTTAGCTAGCTTAATTGGTAGTATAATAGGATTAGGACTAATTGCTTTGGGTAAAAAAGGTTTAAAAAGCGAAATTCCCTTTGGACCATTTTTAGTAATAGGAACATATTTAGCTTTTTTCTGGGGTCAAAATCTTATAAATTGGTACTTATCGTTAATAAATTTATGAATAAAGGATTAACTTTTGTTGGATTAATGGTTACAATTTCCATTATTTTTATAACTTCACTCATTTTATCTACAAATTATCCAAAGATACAGAAAGAACTTGCTCTTCAGAGAGCAGGTCATAAAATAGCTCAAGATTTAAGAAGAACCCAGGCAGCTGCAATGTCTGCTCAATGTTCTCCTTGTCAAATAATTTTTGATATCAATCAAAAGATTTCCTATCAGGTTTTAGAGAAAACTGTTAATTTAGAAAAAGGAGTGGAAATTATAAGTTTATCTCCAGCATCTCCTTTAACTGTCTCTTTTTCTCCTCCGAATCCAACAACATCTATTAATGATGTAACTTCTGGCTTGGACGCTGAAATTACCATTTCTATTTCTAATGGTATTTCCACAAAAACTATTAAAATAAATAATGCTGGCCGAATAGAAATAAAATAGTTATGAAATTTCCAGATTCTAAATTCCAGATTCTAAATTCTAATTATGGTTTAACAATGCCCGAGGTATTGATTGCTATTTTTATTATTTTGGTTGGACTAAGCGCAATTTCAGGAATTATTTCTAAAATTATTCCCGTATCTGGACTTTCTTCCTTGTATTTTGAAGCCTCTTATTTAGCCCAAGAGGGGATTGAATTGGTAAGAAATATTAGAGATACAAATTTGGTTAAAGTAAGTGTTCATTGGGATGATAATATTTTTTCTTGCCAGAGTCCTCCTTATAATTGTGAAACTCCTCCCTGTATCTGTGATTGTCAAGCAGATTATAACGATTCAGTATTAGATTCTTATAATGATGAATTCTTAAAAATCGATGCCAATGGATTTTATAATTATGATTCAGGCAATGATACTCTCTTCAAAAGAAAAATTGAAGTTGAGAAAATTGATGACAGTACTATTTTGGTAACAGCTGAAGTTAGTTTCTCTTTTAGAGGAGAAACTCATAATTTTTCGGCTGAAGAATATATATATAAATGGATAAGATAATGAAAATTCAAAATAGAGGAATTACTTTAGTAGAGTTGTTAGTTGTTCTAAGTATATTTTTGCTTATTTCTGCCGGCGCGACAAGAATTTTTGTTACTAATTTAAGAAGTCAAAGAATAATTTTAGCAGAACAATTATTATTAGACCAGGCGAATTATATAGTAGAATATATGAGTCGGGCTTTAAGAATGGCGAAAAAAGAACTAAATTGTACAGATCCAGCAGATTTCACAACCTGCAAACCTTTTTATCCGGAAAATCCTTCTTATTGTTTAACAAAAGCTGGTTATGGATATAATTATGAAATTATAGGAGAAGGAGAAGGAATAAGATTTATTAATCCAATGAGGAGGTACGAAGGAAAATATGCTTGTCAAGAATTTTATTTAGAAGACGGCATTTTAAAAGAGGAAATAATAAAACCTTTTCCTCTAGAACCAACCCCCCTTTTATCAGATAGAATTCGAGTAAATTCTGAAAAATTTGGATTTACAGTTTCCGGGAACTCTCAATATGATGATTTACAACCTAAAGTAACAATAAATATGGAATTTGAAATTCCAGAGGAAAATTTAAAAATTAATGTTCAAAATACCATTTCCCAAAGAGATTTAGACGTTGAATACTAACTTACAACCTACAACCTACAACTTACAACTTATAAATTTGTTGTCAGTTGTCAGTTGTTAGTTATTTTTTATGTTTCAAGCTTCTAGTTTTATGAAAAATAA
>CAYZVE010000210.1:0-1903 GCA_964481805.1 uncultured archaeon
TTTACATACCTTTTGGTACATTCACAAAAGAGGTATTTAAAAATAGAAATAAAACATAGTGCTATAGTGGAAATTAAAATAGATACTAAAAATTGGGAGGTATAATGAACGCAGGGAATATTCCAGTAATAACAATTCAATGTAAAACAATTCCGGAAGTATGGGAGAAATCATTAATTGAAACCTGGAATAAAGGTATCGCGGTAAAGACTCAATATGATAAAGCCGGGGATCCTCCCTCTAGAGATGTACTCATGGTTATGATAATTGAAGAACCATTTACAGAACCCAGAATACATAAATGTTTTCCTGCAGGATTGGAAAATTTAGAAATCTACCGGCAAGAAGTTGTTGATGGTGTGCATGATTACTGGATTAAACCTGAAGAAGATAAATGGACATATACATATCATCAACGTTTATTTAACTATATACCGGCATTAAGACTTACAGATAAAATTACATTTAATGGTAAAACCGTTGTTCCTTTGGGTGTAGTTGATAGAACATTGACTCAAAGTCCTGTAAATGGTATATTTGTAAATCAAATTAAATTTATTATAGATAGTTTGGCTAAATCTCCATACTCACGCCGGTCACAGGGAATAACCTATATGCCTTCCTATGACCAGGGCACTGGTGAACCACCATGTTTGCAACGCATATGGTGTAGATGTTGTTATAATGATAATAATGACTTAGTTTTGAATATGGATACCAATTGGCGGTCCAGAGATGCTTACAAGGCAGCATTTATGAACATATTTGCCCTTACAGACCTCCAAAGGTATATAGCTGAAGGAATATCCCAAAAGATAGGGAAAGAGGTTAAAATAGGCCGTTACGTTGATATTTCAGACTCTTACCATATATATGGTAGTTATTTTGAGGAATTTAAGGGTTTCCTGGAAACAGTGAAGAACCGTACATATGAAAGTAGGGTTTGGAATTCTACTGATGAAATTGTTCAGGCCGCATTTGAAGATGGCCGGGGTATACTTAAAAGAGAACGAGAAACCGGTGAGATAGGAAAAATGAGGTGAAAAATGAAAAACAAAATACCTAAAAATCTTGATGAATCAATAGAAATATTAATTAAAGGTAGTAAGAAAAAAGATTTAAATAAGTGGGCTAAAACAGATGAGAAAGATGCTGTTTATGGTTTACACTTTTCATCAGGTGTGTCAATGAGAAATAATTAAGGATGGTATGCCAAAATGAAAATCGTTGAATGTAAAAAATGTAAACGTAGATATAGATGTGTAGATGATGGAGATATTCTTAATTGTTGTGATGGATTAATGACTGTTCTTGGTATAGTGAAAAATGTAATTCTTAACGAAGGTGAAACTATAATTGACTGGTTATATAGATTATCAGATAAAGATTTCATGGAGAATAATAATGGATAAATGGTCAGATTCTGTATACCACAGTTTGGAGTGCATGCGCGAACTCAGTGCAGCTGAAGATCATCTTATACATAAATTATCAGAAGATAGTGATGATAAATTAAAGGAAATATTAGAAAAAATAAGAATCATAAGAAAAAAAATAGAGGGGAGTGCCTTGGGTGACTAATACATTACCAATAAAATAAATAAAACTGGAAATAGAACTTTAAATGCCGAAATTGTAATAACTAATACAAATAAATTTTTACTAGAGTATACTAAATCAGTTTTAGGTTGTGGTAGAATATATAAAACAATATCATTAAAATACGAAGATGTTCTATATAGTAAACTAAGAATTTTAAATAAAAAAGGAAAATAAATGGAAATTGAAGAGAAAGGGGGTTGTCTGAGATGTACTTTGAAACACATTCTAAAAAGTAAAACATTTCTTATGGAGGCCATTCAATTTGGATTTAAAACTGATGTTACTGTGGAAGAATTGAATC
>CAYZVE010000211.1:0-1900 GCA_964481805.1 uncultured archaeon
TAAGGGAGTAAATGAGAAATATGCTCCTCATTTATTAGATGATGGAGAAAGCCCTAATTGCCAGGGTGTTTATAGCACAGAAACAGGGGCAATTGATAAACAGAAAGGGGATGAGCAATTCTTTGCTACCACTGCCGATCAGAATATAATAGGATTATATAATTACAGACCGTCCCATGGTAGTTCACGAATAATTACAATCAATGATAATGCTAAAGCTGAAACACATCTTCTTAATGGAACAAAAGTATATGACTTGAAAATTTATAGACTTTTTGCTGTTCATAGAGCACCTGCTCTTTCAGAATATGGAATTTGTTCGCTTCCTCCCTGGAATGTAGGTGATGAAACAACAGACTTTGGTGATATTGATGGTTTAGTATGGGATGGAGTAAATCTTTGGACTTGTAGTTACACAAATAACAAGATTTATAAACATTCAGGTTTTTCAACAACTATTAGTGCAACTTATGATGCTCCAGCAGGTGCAGGAGTAGCAGGTCTTGCTTGGGATGGAACTAATATTTGGAGTTGTGGATATGATGATAATAAAATTTATAAACACAATATGGATGCAACTTTATCTGTTGCACTTACTATTACAATTGATACAACAACTTTAGGAACAAGTCCTCAAGATATAACTTATGACCCAGCAGGTTTTATTTGGGTAGCAATGGAAGCGGGGAATAAGATTGCTAAATATACAACAGCAGGAGTTTATGTTAGTTATTTTGCTTCTCCAACTAATACTCCATCTGGTATAGCCTATGATGTTGTAAAAAATTGTCTTTGGATATATTGTCAAGACGATTGTAATGTCTATAAAATGCAAGGAACTACATTAACAATAGATAGAAGTTTTGCTACAAGTAATGCAGGCTTTAAAGCTTTAGCCTTTTTTTATAATGTTCTTGATGGTTTTTGGCCCAGTGACCCTTGCGATGCGACAAACAAATTCGCTTTTACTACATTTGAAAATAAGGTATATTTTACTCAAATTGGTTGGTATGGTGGAATAGGACCCGTTTATGAATATAGTACTTATGATGAATATGCATATTTTGTCTATAATGCTCCAGCAAAATGTAGATATATAACAACTTTTGAAAACTATCTTTTAGTAGCAAGTCAATTCCTTGAATACTCAACAATTTACTATAGAGATCCATTTGACCCAGAAATTTGGTATTATCTTGATATAGGTTCTGATGATGGAGATGAAATTAAGGGATGGATAAAATATAGAAATAATTTAATTGTTTTTAAGGCTAATAGTAAATGGAGAATGAGTTATACAGGTGATTATGATTTACCTTTTACAGTAAGCAAGATAGATGATGTAGGCACTATTGGGCATTATACGATAATAGAAGCTAATGGCTATCTTTATTTTATGACTTGGGATGGTATTTATAGATTTGACGGAGTTAGTTCCGTTAAAATTTCTGAGAAAGCCTTAAAAACTTTTTCTAATATTAAACAAGCTAATTTTTTACCAGTAGCTTGTCATTTAAGAGATATAAATCAAATATGGTGGTCTGCTTCTGTAAATCCTAACGCACCTTCCGGAAGTAAAACTGTATTGGCTTATGATTATTTAACAGATTCTTGGTTTCCTTTTAAGTATGGTGGTAGTTATTATACTTTCTTTTCAGAAATTAAATATGATGATGGTTCTTTAGTATATTTAGCTAGTAAGGGTTCTAATGTTGTAAAGATAAATAGAACTTATTCTGAACAAATAAATGCTCAAATTATTACAAAACCTTTTGACTTTGGAATTCCTCATAAAGACAAACAGTTAAAAAGAATATATGTTTTTGTTAAAAATGAAGCTTCTGCTTATAATTTAAGTTTTTATATATCAGTAGATGGTAAAAGCTTTGAAGCTTTAAGC
>CAYZVE010000212.1:0-1892 GCA_964481805.1 uncultured archaeon
CGAGATAAACACTCACTTATCTTGATCGAAGGTAATCAAATAACAATACTAGACTAATTAAGGCCCCGAAAGGGGCCTTGTTAAAAAGAGCGAAAGCAAAAAGTAGAAGACAGAAGGCCGCATCCCTTATTTTTTCCAATAGAAATAAACTTGCTGTTTATTCTCCGCGTCTTGAAGAAACTGGATTCCAGGAAACATAAATTCAAGGTGTTCGACAGATTTGAAAATCTGAATATGGGAAAAGGCCTTATGATTTAAAGGAACACTCCCAATTATTGAGCGAGAGCGCCTCTGACACTGGATCAGAACTTCTTGCGGATTTTCTAAGTGCTCTAATACTTCAAATAAACAGATAAGAGAATAGGTCTTCTCACATTCAGACAGAAATTCTTGTGCCGACTGGTTCACAAAGTTGCAGCTAGCATTTGTTTTATTTGCTAACTCAACTGCTTTCTGAATCCGAATAGAAGAATAATCTACTCCAGTGTAGGAACAATTGGATTTAGACTGTAGCCAGAAGCCAGCTCGTCCATCACCGCATCCAATGTCTAAAACAGAGCTTCTGCTATTTAATTTTACTCCAAAAATATCAAAGGCTTTCCAATATTCTGACGAACAATATTCAGAATGGTTGTTATAAAAGACTTTTAAAGATTCTTCTGTTTTTTCTCGTTGATTCTTTTTAATTCCTATTGCACTTGAATCAATCTTATTGTCTTCTTTAATAAATTTCAGCAATTCTTTAAAACCAGCTTCTGTATTTAATGTCGGTCGCATGTAGAAAATTCTAAAATTATTTGGATATAAATTCTGAAGTCTTTGTGCTTCTGAATAATAATCATCATAATATTTTTCAATAGATTTTATTTTGTTGTCAATATTATATTTTGGAAAACACTGATCATATGCAAAATCTCTGTCCCAAATCGTGCCATCATGGAGAGACCAATGGTTTCTATTTTCAACAAAAGTATTAAAACTATTTACAGTCTCATGTTTCCATCTCTGAAGACAAATAAAATAAGTCTCAGGGTGAAGCTGTAAAATCTTTTCTACATAAGGTAGATAATAAAAAGCAATATCTCCGACGATAGGATGAACTCGGCAGAGCAAGCTATTGACTTTTCCTTCAATATCTCCATCCTTCCAAGGAATCAATGGCACAAATTCATGAGTAATATCTCTATGATGAAACGTCTTTTGAAGGGCTACTGTAAGAGAAGTAGTTCCACATCTTCCAGAGCCAAGGCCGATAATAAGCTTTTTCATTATGCCAAATACCTGTTTGAAATATATCTTGTAGATTGATCAGTATGTAGCCTTGAGCCATGACCAATATGCTGAACATAAGAATTATATGTAGCATAAAGCTTATAACCAGAGTCGCTAAGATATCCAGCCCAACGGAGATCCCAGCCGTACGGGTAAGGCAAGAGCTGTTGCCAGTTTAGAGAAAGATCTGCTACAACTTTCTTTGGAAATAATACTGCCTGATTTCCATAATATCTTTTAGGATCTATTTCGTAAATGGATAATTCACTGTTTGGAAAATATTCATCACCATTAGAATAAAGAGTTAGCAAACCAGTATTAGCAGGAAAAGATAAATCACTTAGGATATTGGCAAATTTAGAAGAAAAAACAATATCATCTTCAAAAAAAAGCAAAGCATCTTCTACATAGTGATATCCAATACTGTGGATATCTTTAATAGCAAGGTATTGAATATTTGCATAATCGTTTTCACAATATCTTGGTTGAGGAATAACCACCTCAGGCGAAAGTGCAGCAATTAAAGAATTATAGCGTCGGCGCAGTCCTTTATCAGATGAAGTATAACCAGCATAAACAATTGGACGTTGCAAAGATAAACGAGCTTTCCCTATATAAGA
>CAYZVE010000213.1:0-1881 GCA_964481805.1 uncultured archaeon
GATCGGTATCATAAGCGACGGTGCCACTTCCAGCAGTCATTGAAGCAGTATAAACGGTCCTGCCAGATATAGCATAGTCACCGGCTGTGCTGATTAACTGAGGTGCCGCTTTAAGAGAACCAAAAATTGCTACATTCGAAAAGACACAGGTTCCAGCCACGGGTGGATATCTAAGTTCAAATTCATAGATATTATCAGGAACACGTTCTCCTGTGACAGTACTCTGAATATCTAATATTGTAGGGTTCAGGTTTGCGGCAGGCCCAATAAGTCTTGCAAGGTTTGCTATGTCAAGCCGTCTTTCAATAGCTCCTGGTAAATCATTACCGCTAATAGGGCTCCTCCCATTTGGCTGGATCAGATGAGTTCCTGTAGAGGTAGCATATGGATATGACTCATCGTGAATATCACCAATAGATTTCTCTATTTCAGTCATTCCGTTCTGAGTCTGGTTCCCTAACGAGTTGAGCTTACCAGCAGACGGTTGCTCACCATCTACAAAAACTGGAAGCGCGACGATACCACTTTGAAGTTTGTCTGCCATTTTTAATAACCGAAGTTTGCGTTTAGAGTAAAGAAACTAACAGAATCCGACTTGGGATTTATTGTAAGGAAGTTCGCCCCGCCAAGACCAGTTCCTATGTTATGTTCTTCAGAAATAAAAGTAAAGCCATAAGGAATTGGTAAAGCACCAGAGTAATCAACACCTTTTAAAAAAGCGGGTAGATCTATAAGCAGCCGAATGTTATTTGACATAACAACTCGTCCAGAAACAGGATCTGTACCATATGCATGGAAAGTTGAAATAGCTGGAGCAACGAAGATATAAGCTCCAAGATTAGAATCTCTGTTGAAGGGCTCTGGCTGACTCAGGAGGCGCCCTGAATAAGTAAGGGTAGTCGTGGTAAGGGCTGATGGAGAAAGGGGCATATAAGCCCCCAGAGAGCCTGTAATCGGATGCTGTACAGCCGGGTTCCAATCATAAACGAGAACTGGTGTTCCATTTAGTGGTGCTACTGAAAACTCTTCGGCATTGGAAGAAAGCAACCAGGCCCTAACAGCCAAGCCAGTATTGAATCCAGATACTGTTCCATCAAGATAAAGCCTATGTCCTTCAAGCTCGCCAGAGAGACTATATAAATTTACAGTATGGGTGACCCCACGAGAATAGGTCACATTGTCTGTGCAAAGAATATAAGCTATGCCATTCTTGAATTTGCTATCAATATCTGAATAAACATTTTCAATGTCTATAAAAGCATAACCGACAACTGTTCCGTCATCTAATGTTCCGTCATTAGCAAAATTACTTATCTCTGTTTTCTCTCCTTGAGAACCTATTGTCAAATCATGCTTTAGGACCTGATAAAGAGTAATGTCAGAAGGAGACAAGCCAGAAGTTAACTCCGGCACAGTAAAAACTGTGTCTCCCCCAATATAGTTGATAGCAGTAATTGCCCTTGCGATATCAGTCCAGCTATATGGGGAATTGTAGAGAGTAAAAATCTGCCCAGAGGTATTTGATAAAGAAGTATATGAAGAAAGTCCGCCTGATAAAGAACCTGGCCCTGAGTCTTGAACAATGGTTATGTTAATGCCTTCTACTGGGTTTCCAAAAGAGTCATAGGCAGTTGCCGTTAGTCTTGCGGTGTCCGTTCCAAAGTAAACAGGGCCATATAGATCGGAACTAATTAGTTCCTTATCAATTTCCAAAACTATTTCTGCTAAGTGAGGGATAGAAGAAGCCAATTGAATTACGCCTGTATTATCAAGTCTTTGAATAGGCCTTACATCCAGAGGAGAATAAGAAGGACAGGCGCTCCGATATTCACATCCTGTAACTTCGTATTCAATTCGGGGAACGGCTGCATATCCCAAATA
>CAYZVE010000214.1:0-1866 GCA_964481805.1 uncultured archaeon
ATCTTGTTGTAACGTTTGGTAAGGATGCTGTATCTATTATATCAAAAAATGGCGAGACAGAAACAGAATATACAACTAGTATTTCTTATGTGGAGCCAACGGAAATAGAGGGAGTAAATTATGTTGGTTCCGGGGATGCTTTTATTTGTGGGTTGGTAATTTCTTATTTGAATAAAAAAGATATTATAACATGCACAAAAGATGCCTGTGAATTTACTTATAAGTATTTGGAGGAAAGAAAAAATGCCTGAATCATTTCAAAAATTAATAGTCACTTATTCAATACGAATTATATATGATAATGGTGATGAAGAAATATACAAATTTGAAAGTGAAGAAATCAGAAATGAACATTTTAGACTACTGGAAGATAGGATTGATTATTGGCATCCAGATGATAAAACAAAAATTGATGTTTCAAAAATAAGAAAAGTTTATATATTATAGGAGAGATATGAATATTATATATGTGCGAATGCAGGGATATGACTGGGTTTCGGTTCCAACAGATGAAGTAGTCAGAGAATTAGAAAAATTAGGGCATAAAATTTATATTGTTGATCATCCAGACAGAATACCCACCGGAACTTGGGATTGGGTTTGGAGCCCCTATGAATCTGTAACACTATTAGGAGACGTGGTGGCAAGAACGATGGGAATTCCTCATTATTCTCATATAGAAGTGCTTCCTCCGTGGCGTTGTATTGACAATCCTGATTATGAAAATTATGGCCTTACTGATAAAAATGATCCTGAGATTAAAAATTTTAATCAAATGCAGCCCTATTATATAAAGGTTGGCACAGCATGGAAAAACGCAGACATAAGATCATTAAGTACGCCTGTAAGATTAGAAATGCACAAAAAATTATTTCCTGATCTTGGAGATGTTGTTTATGATTTTCCGCCTATTGAGTTGAATATGGCTAATAAAGCAAAAAAAATGTTTTCACCTAAAAGAATTTTTAATAGAGTTGTGACAATTTCTCGTGCTATCGCTATTAAAAGATATGATTTATTGGTTAAGGTGATGAATCAGCTAAAAACTCCGGTAACATGGACAATAGTTGGGGATGGCCCAATGCTAAAATTTATTGAAACCAATATAAACAATAACAATGTAACAGTAACACCCCTAGGTGGCTTGTGGGGTTGGGCAAAATGGTATGAGCTATTAAAATCATCTGTATTGGTTTATGCTATGGGTGGGATGCCTCCGATTGAGGCTGCTTTAATGGGATGTAAGCCAATTTGTATTGAACAGCAACCAACAAGAGACATTCCTGATTTTGATAAATTTATGGAATCAAATTTTGGTAACAGTGTACCAATTTTTAAATATGACAAAACAGAAGATATGGCAGAATTGGTGGATAGTGCTCTGGCCGGAAGAGATATTTTAAAAGAATATAATACAGTTGAAAAGTTTATGTCAGGAGAAACAAATGTGAGACCAGCGGCAGAGTATGCAAAAACAATAGTGGAAAGGATGATTTCTTTTTGAACATTTTAGTGGCAGGAACCTTTGACACAACATTTGAAACACGACATGAATTACATATAGCTACATGCCTTGTTAATGATTTTAATTATAATGTGTTTACATTTGATTATTTTAAAGAATTAAAAAAATCTAATAGTGTTATTACAACAAGGTTGTGTGTAGAGGCTGTAGTGAAAAATGAAATAGATGTTGTATTTTTAATTCCTGGTAGATACTTAAATGTAGATATATTAAAAGAAATAAAGGATAAGAGGCACAATACAACAATAATAAACTGGTACCACGACTATCCAGGTCCAAATATGCACCCCATTAAATGGTTTTATGATCTATGTTCTATTTGTGACATTAGTTTATGGACA
>CAYZVE010000215.1:0-1839 GCA_964481805.1 uncultured archaeon
TATTATGAACCCAAAAAACAAAAGTTTAGTTGGAATTTTAATAAGCATAACTATCTTTATACCACTTGTTATTTGTGCAAATGGAGGAATATATTATTCAGTTGAGATTCCTCAATCTGAAGATCAGATTAATATTCCTCACCAAAAAGCTATTATTTTTTGGGATGATTATTACAAGAAAGAGGTCATATTACTTTCTACTGAAATAAAGACTGGCGAGATTTCAGATTTAGCTTGGGTGATACCTGTTCCTTCGGAAACGAAGCCAGAAGTTGAAGAGGCAGAAATTGAAATATTTGATGCAATCCCCTGGCTATTTTCAGATATAAAAAGGATAAGTAGGGGAGGGGGAATAATCGGAATAATTATTCTTGCTATAATAGTTCCTATTTTACTTTTTTGGTTGTTAAGAAAGAAGAGAACAAAATTGGGATTGATTTCAGGAGCTATTGGTATTGTAATATTAATGTTTTTTATTAGTATTATATTTGTTTCGTTGGGAGGTGCGAGAAGTGGAGGAAATTCTGAAGTTTTGCCAATAGAGATAATAGAAACCAAAAAAGTTGGGATTTACGATGTAATAATATTAAAATCTACTGACGCAAGTTTTATGGTTAACTGGTTAAATGAAAACGGCTATAAGGTATCAGATAAAAGTACTACCATTTTACAAGAATACTGCAGTCAACCTAATTCTTATTTCATTGTAAATAGAATTAATAAAGAGGCTTTAGATGAAAAAGATTTATCTGAAGGAATTGCTACGCCTCTTGAAATAAAATTTCAGCCTGAGAAACCATTTTATCCAATGAAACTTTCAAGTATTAATGGAGGGGAAACTTTAATTGACATTTATTTTTTCTCGTCTGAACCAGTTGGAGATGAATCAGGTCTATTGAAGGTTAAAAAAAGCAGGAATATTAGAGCCACTGGGGAAGCGATACGGTTTTCGCGAAATGAAGATGCTAGGAAAGCCTTTGACTACTTGCAAAATTGGCCAGGGGATATTGATTACGATCTTCCCTTTATGTTTTCAAATGTGGGAACTTGGTTACAGTACGAGGGAAATTTGAGCAATCTTCAAAAAGATTCTTATTTTAGTTTTGAGACACTAAAATGTGACGATTTGCCTGGTGGAGAAGCTGATTGGTTAGATTTTGAAATTACTTCGAGTAGATGTTATGAAATGTTTGCCAAAGAAAGAAAAGATATATCATTTTGCGAAAAAGCAACTGATTCTTCTGTAAGAGATGACTGCTATAATTATTTTGCAAGTGCCAACAACGATCCTTCTTTGTGCGAAAAAATATCAAACAAAAGCGACAGATACAGTTGTTATGTAGATTTTGCCAAAAATGTCCAGAGAGCATCAACGTGTGAGGAAAAACCAATTTCTCAATTAGCAAAAGATGTCTGTTATAGGGTTTTTTCTTCAACGGGTAAGGATTCTGCCCTTTGTGAAAAAATAAACAACAAGAAAGAGAAAGAATGGTGTTATAGAAATGTTGCAGTTGCCACAGAAAATACTTCTTTATGTAAAAAAATACGTTTCGATCGATTTGGAAAAGATAAATGTTACTGGGATATTGCTATAAAGAAAAGTGACGATTCATTATGCGAAAAAGTTTCCGGAGGGTGGAGAGACTCTTGTTATGGAGATATTGCTACACAGATCAATAATGTTTCATTGTGTGAGAAAATTACCGATAAAGATACAAGAGAAAATTATTGTTATCGTCAGATTGCCATAAATACTAAAGATAAATCTTTGTGTGATAGAATTACAAACGAAAGGATAAGAAAATCTTGTTATGAGAGTATAAAATTTTAAAAGAGCAT
>CAYZVE010000216.1:0-1838 GCA_964481805.1 uncultured archaeon
ACCCTACACCATATTCATTTGAACCCATAAGAGTTGTATCAAATGGCATTAATTGATCAGTAAACATTGGAGCAACAGATTCACTCATTGAAGTACTAGCTGAAGTTAAACCAGCATCACTAGCTGCAACATTAGCTGCACTTTGAAGTGCAGTGGCTGCATCACGTGGAGAAAGTGATTGAATAGCTTTAGATATAACTGCTGGAGACTCTCCTCCTATTTCATATGTCTTATTATATGGGTTTGTTGGAGTTGTTTCTATACTCAGTTTCTTAGCTGCAAACTGAGATGCTCTCATAAAATCAGCAAGAGCATGTCTATCAAATGTAGTAAGAATCATACTCCCGGCAATACCACGTTTTGATCTAGCTATTGCGCGAGGATCCGGACTCCCCATTGTGTAACGTTTTGTTAACTGCAATTTCATTTTGTTATATTTGCAGACCAGACTGTCGCATCACCCATTCTGGATGTTCTCTCGCTCAGTCGTTCACGGTGGCTATTGCCTTCCGCCCTGTCACCCGCTTCCGGGCTTCCAAGTCAATCAGAGAGAATTTTCCTTATATATTATTATATAAGGCGACTATTTTTAATCGGTGCTTTTCAATTCACTTTGAATTGGACTATGCCTTCAGGCTGATTGTTATCAGTCTGCGCAGCGTGTAAGTGTGTTTGAACAAAAGGCACATATAAAGTATAAGATTTCTTCAATCCTTTACCTCGTCTTGGAATAGAGTGCTTTATTCCTTTATCTTGAAATATTTGTGATGCTTTATGAGCAGTCTCAATATCCCATCCTTTTGTTGCATAATTTTTATATGGATACTTATATACTTCCAACCCTTTACCGGATTGAATAACGTATAAAGTATTTCCTAAAACACACTTAAGCATTTCTACTAAGTCTCTACGGGATCTGATGATATTTGATAAATAAACATCAGTCTTACCCTCGGCGTTCTGTTTGTTCACCGATTTGAGCTGCGAGTTTACCTCGATATTACTATCGAGGGGACCCGAAATAGATAAATATTTTTCATACTTCGATGGTAAATAAATATTAGCATTTGAATAAAGATACTCACATACTAGTTTCGAGTTTTTTTCACTAAACTCTAATCTATAAGCTTCAACATCCATTTTTCTAATAGACTTGCTCACTATGCCTATGTCATATAATTTCTGTTTTATTGTATTCAATATATCTGGACCACCCATAAAATAACATCCAAACACATTGTTCTTATCAATCCAAACAGAACCATCACCGTCCATATGACCTCGCATGAAATGCCTATCGTATTCTTTTGGAATATCAAATGGATATTTATGCTTCATTTTATCAAACACCATATAACCATCAAAGTACTTTGACATTTCTTCGCTAAAAAAAGATAGTACATAACTACCATCTTTTTTACATTCAATATCATTACTGGCCTTGAAATAATTTTTAATTTTAATAAGAAGTTCATAATTCTGATTTTCTTGACCCAAATGCCACTCATTCAGATATGATATGTATTTCTTATTAATTAAATGCTGCTTTTTACCATGATATTCCTGCGTTCTACATCTGTGCATGTCAGCAAAAGAAAAACCAAGTAACCAAGCATTCATTTCGGACCAGGTATTTAACACTGAAGTATCGAAAAAATATCCTTTTCTTGACATTTATCTATTCCTTTCGTGCCTAGTAATACTGTAACTAATTCCCTGCATAGTACTAATTATTGAATCGGAAAATACAGTATAAATATCTGTACCTGTAAAAACACTGTAAGTTCCTTGTAAATCAGATGTTGGAAGTGTACTTCCTGGCATAATTAACCTCCTTT
>CAYZVE010000217.1:0-1809 GCA_964481805.1 uncultured archaeon
GAAGAATTCAATTGTTCTTTCCCTGAACTTTCAAGGGCGGTGAGGCTTGCCCAGAATATTAGAACAGAAATGATTTGGGCTATTGTTGATTCAGAAAATGATGTTACCTACTACTCAATCAAAAGGATAACTCCCTAAGATTATTCCTTATTTCCTAAAACATCAACCATTGCCGCCACAGGCAAACCAACAGAAATGGCCAATAAAATTTCTGGTTCATCAACATCAAGTATTTCTCCAACTATCAATGACAATAGAGATACAAGAATGAAACCGAAAATCAGATGCCTCAACATTTGTTTCCCTTCTATCAGCCACAATATTGCTGAACATGTGATCAGGCTTGTAATCAAGACAGGAATAGCCTGACTAAAAGAAACAGTCACTGATTCAATTACATATATCTGAATTATTACAAAAAGTGAGGTTAGCATCTGAGCTATATCCTTTCGGTTGAACACTCTTTTCATCGGCTTTATTTTATTTTTTGCATAAAATAGGAATGATATTAGGATATCTTTGTGTTTTTCTTTTGTATTTTCTAAAACTTGTTTTTCTATTTCAAACGAATGAATTATTTTTTCTGGCTGTTTTTCTGCCCATTCTCTTATTTCTTTACTTATTTTATCTGCTTCATCTTCTTTACAGCCAGCATTTAAGAGGGATTTTTTAACTTTATCGATATTAAATTCTTCAACATAGCCTTTCTTTTTTTTGACTAAAATTTTACTCAAAGTTACACCAATTAATTAATTCATTTGGTAAAATTTAAATCTCAATGTTGCCCCAAGCCCACCCATTCTATCAAACTGTTCCCCCGAATCATGCGCAGTTGATATAACTTCTATTTTTCCCCCCTTATTTTCAATGGAATTCAATAATTCTTCTATTTTTTGATTTTTTATTTTTTTATCTGAAACTAAAATTGTTTCTATTGCTCCCATTTCATTTGCTTTCTCAATTTCATCTACACCATATATTCCAAAACCGTCATCTTTTTTCAAGTGGGTAAAAAATTCTTCGATTAGCTTTGTCTCTTTTATTACTTCATTTTCCTGAATTATTTTATCTAAATTTCCTCTTTTTAGAAGTTCAGCTATTCCTGATCTTGTTGCCGAGGATGTAGAATCAATAATAACTTTTTCATCTAATTCTGGTTGTTTTTCGAGTATTTTTTTAACATGCTCTTTTGCAAAACCTGGCCCAGCAAGTATTATTTTTTTAGAGTCCTGAGATAAATTTTCTATCTCTTTAGCAACAGACCTATAAAATTCCGGGGTTTTTTCCTCTTCATACTGGATAGAATACCTATTGCTTAAATCAGAAACTATTTTCAACCCAGAAGCGCCTAAAATAGCGAATGTTGCTTCATTGTTGTCAACAACCGCCAGGAGTGTTTTTGGAACTTTTTTTTCGGATTTTTTTATCTTGTCAATCTCATATTTTTTCCATTTGTTTTTGATGATTGCTAATAAATCCCCAACACCTACTTCTATCGTGTGGTATGACCCTAATTGAACATCATCTGGCCCTTCAATAATTTTCCCCATCAATCTGAGCTTATACACATTTTCGTTGAATTCAATTTTTTCCAGTTCCAATTTAAGCAACATAGGTTTTTTTCCAGTTTTTATCTTTTGGTCATTTCTTTCAATGTACTGAGTTCTCATTGTTCTTGACTTTACCCTGTCCCCAACCGCAATAATATTTTTTAGATACCATAAATCTTCTTCTACTTCTATCTTAACAAAAATCATTCCGTGCTTCAAGTCAGATTTCAGTATTTTCATAGCATCACTAAATAATAAA
>CAYZVE010000218.1:0-1807 GCA_964481805.1 uncultured archaeon
CCTCTTTAGTCTCTTTTCTTTTGAGTATAGGATCTATGTAATCATCTGGTTGTTTTAGGTAGTCTTTAAGGTTTTTCATCATTCATATCACCAAGTGTTTTTTGAATATTTTCATTTTCTTTTGATTCCGTCTTAATTTTATCAACATCCAGACCATATGTTTTAGCTTTCAATTCAATTTTTTCAAAATCTAATCTAACAGATCTTTTTTTTGCATTTCGACCATCTTCGACAATAAAATTAAGTCTTCTCAATGCTTTACCAATCCAATCATTTGTTATCCAATATTCATCGCCTTCTGTTGATTGTAAATGTTTTTTTAACTCGAATATCTCAAAGAATTTTTTTTCATTTTTGCCTTGAATATAATCGAGCAAACAATAAAGGAATTTGTTATCCTTACTTTCAACAATATCGGTTGTTTCTTTTTTTTTGAGTAATTTATTTATAAAAATTTCCAATTTTTGATAAACTTCCTTGTCAATAACTTTCGCTATGGTTAAAATTGGTTGTGAAAGTTCCAACCATCTACCTTTTATTAAGTTTGATATATTGTTTTCACTGTCACAAGTGTCATATGTGTCATTATTAGTGACACTAGTGACACTAGTGACACATGACAGATTGACTTCATTGTCAGACATTAACAGTGAATATAAATCATCTCGAATTTTCTTGATTTCTGGATCTTCAGTTCGAATGAAGGTATTAATGATTTTAGGATCAATACATCTTTCCATGACAATAGAAAATCCTCTATCTTCAAGAATTTCTTCAAACCCTTGAATATTTGCTAATGCTTTTGGACAAAAAACATTAAATTCGTGTGTTATGTTTCTTTTTTTCTCTCCTTGCCTTCTTATAACCAAACCTTTCTTGTACCCCATTTTCAATAAATCTCGTAAGTTTGACAATTCTTTACTCGATATTCTTTCAATTTCATCAATGCAAAGAGTATTTCTAAAATATTCAGTTGGTCTGAATGTTGAAGCTTCTGTTACGCTACCTGTCAGAACACCATTGAAAGCTAAAAGACTTATCAATTGTAATAGTTTCGATTTACCACTCCTTTTTGTTGCTATGATAAACAAATACGGATAACTTTCAAACAAAGGATGAAAATATGTTCCTATGATCCATAATGCAATCAAATCATAGTATCCTTCATCAAGAAATATGTGTTTTTTGAGTAAAACTTTGATTTCATCAAAAATTTTATTTGGTTTTACATTAGTACCATTATTCAAAAAATCAATTATACTATTTTGTGACCATCTATTCTCAATGCTTTCAACTCTATAAGGGAAAAACTTCAATTTTAGATTTCTAGGCAATGAATTTATTGGTATTTTTTCCTTAAGACTTGTTATGAGATAAGGTATTTCTTTTATTTCATTCTCTTGAATCTCTGGCAACCATATAGTAGTATAAACTTTGTCATTCTTGAAATCTAAAAAAGGATGTATTTTTGTTATCGTTTCAATTTTTGATGGTAACTTAATATTAACTACTTTACCATTAGAATCCTTTTCTATAATGAACCCATCCTTTTCTAGCTCTTCCAACGAGCGATGTTTTTTCTTAGATTCTTCTTTCATCTAATCATCTTTTATCCAGAAATTAACGGTTTTCTTGGTTGAGATTCTCGCAATACCATATTTTTGTAATTTTCTCAGTTTCTTAAGAACCCTATCATGCCTAATTCCAGTTAAATCTGATATTTCCCTAGCAGAAATCGGATTAGGAGAAACCTCTAAGATATACAATATTTGTTGATCATAATCTTGGTCTTGTTCATATTCTTGTT
>CAYZVE010000219.1:0-1807 GCA_964481805.1 uncultured archaeon
TTCTTATGTTCTTGACTTCGGCACGACCTCATTAAATCCTGCTGCTAAAGATGGTCTGGTCAACTTTAGATTAAGACTGAATCCTCTAACTGCTCCGACCGGAGACTTTGTAAACAATGCTGCCGCCATTTGGTTTGTTGGGGCAACAGTAGTTTGGCTTAGGTAATGAAAAGTAGAAGAATTCAAAGAGTTGTTTCTCAAGTCAATGATAGCCATTTTAAAGGTCAGCGAAAGATTGAAGTAGTTCCAAAGGAAGAAAGTAGCGTTCGAAAAGTGGTGAAAGAAAATAGCTTTTCTAAAATTTGCATAATCAGAAGCTTAGGCGGTATTGGAGACGTGCTTATGACGACTCCTGCATTACGAGAACTTAAGCAGCGGTATCCCAATATCCAGATCACTTACGCAATCGACCGGCACAAAACCTTTGATGATGCCTATTATTCTTTGATAAAGAATGCTCCATTTATTGATTTTATTGTTGATGTCAGGTATGTTAACCGTTCTTCTTTTGACAAGGTAGTTGACATTACAGCTACGGGCTTATCTTATGAACGGCAAGATCTTCCCCCAAGAAATCGAATTGATATGTTCGGTTCGGCTCTTGGTCTAAACAGACTTTCTGATTATCTTCCCTTTTACAAGACCGAATCAGACGAAATATTGTGGGCCCGTAAACTGATTAACAGAACTTATGCTCCAGTGATAGCTTTGCATACTGCTTCTAATGAAGAGAAGCGTTCACTTCCTATAGAGAAATACAGAGAAATCATCCTTAAGCTTAATCAAAGACTATCTGGTATAAAAATTCTTTTATTTGATTTCAATAACAGAAACGCAGAACTTGCTAATTTGCCAGGAGTTCTCTCTTGTAATTTATATAAGATTAGAGAAGTTGCTGCTCTTATAGAGCAGTGCGATGTTTTCATGGGGCCAGACAGTGGGCTAATGCATTTGAGCGCGGCGTTAAAGGTTCCTTCAGTAGTTGTCTTTGGCTCCATTCCGCCTATTGCCCGTATTAATCATTATCCAACCCACATCTCTATACAAGAGAATATCTCTTGTAAAAATTGTTGGTATAGTTCTTGTAATCACAATATTGAGTGTATGAAGAAGATTTCTTCTGAAAATATTGTAGATAAGATTATTTCTCAGATTTCTTCTGCAAGTAATAAGATTTGCTTTCATTCAATTCTGGATCCCTGTGATGGGTATGGCGGCTCTGCTGAACAGATAGCGTTAGCTTTATCTCAGAAAGACCCGCACATCAAATACCTGCCACATCGAATAGCTCCTGACTGGAAGAGACTTGTAGAACCTCATGTAGAGGGGCTGTGTAATCGTTCAGGGGGCGCTTTAGCTTACTTAGGCTATTACCCCCCTGGACTGAATGAAAGACTGTCTGTAGAGGCCCTCAGGGCTCGCAAACGCTTTATCTATACTACTTTTGAGTCCACTAAACCACCGGCCCAATGGATAGATTATATAAATCAATTTGATAAGCTTTTCGTTAGTTGCAGAATGTGCAAAGAAGCATTTCAAGAAGCTGGTGTTGAGGTTCCTATTTCTATAGTTCCCTTGGGAATCAAAGAAAAGAATTGGCCATATCTCAATAGGTCCGCTACTGGTCCTTTTCGATTTCTAATGTTTGCCAATGCCAAGATGGATGATTCTCGAAAGAATTATTTAGCAGGATATAAAGCATTTAAAAAGGCATTCGGCAATAATAAAAATGTAGAACTTATTTTAAAAGTTTCAGGAGGAGAGATTCCAAGAGAAATAGCTGCTCAGCCTAATGTCAAAATCTTTT
>CAYZVE010000220.1:0-1801 GCA_964481805.1 uncultured archaeon
GAACGGGTGTTTCCCTTCCGTTTTGGTCGCCAACTTTATTACTTTATACCAATATGTATTTAAATCTAATCAATAACGTCTATTTTTAGAAAAGAAGATATAAATCTTTATGTATTTTAAATGAATCCCCTCGGCCGGGGTCGAACCAGCAACCTCACGGTTTCCACGAACGCTTGCTGATGATGAATGCAAAACAGCAAATATCTACAGCCGTGCGCTCTGCCATTGAGCTACAAGGGGCTCTTACTTAATAAAAATGGTATATAGTTTATTTAATCTTTCCTGTTATAGAAACTGATTTAGAAACTATTCTACTCTCCCTTCTAAATTTACCACTATAAGTAAAATATGACCTTGGAAGAGTCAACCTCCCAACAACATCAATCAATGGTTTAATCTTATATGTCAAAATCAATTCTTCCTTTGGTTTAATCTTGTCTATTTCCCATATCAATTCAGTCCCACTTGTTTTTAATTTAATTTCTGGTGTTTTTGTATCAAACTTTTTTACAACCTTTGCCACTGATGGGACAATGTCTTTCACAATAACATTCCTTAATGTTTTCTTTCTTTTGTTTTTAATATTTAGTGTTATTTTAAGTTCATCCTCACCAGATAGAAGCCCATAATATTTTTTTTCTAGCAATGGCTTAGTTATGTATTCATATCCAATCATCGACAAGATTGAAACAACTAATACTGTTATCAAAACGTTATAAAATCTCAGTTTATATCTTATCATTGTTGTTTGGCCAGGCGTTAAGTCAGAAAGTTCCCATGTATACAAAACCCTATTATCTTTCTCTTCCTTTTCGCTTGGTTCTATTTCTGGAAAGAAAAAATAGTCAGTTATTTTTGGCAGGGATTCTTCCACTCTATAATCAGAACTTAAGGTATTTCCTTCATTTACCACTTCGATCGTTATCAATGAATAAAATAGACCATATTCCTTTGTTTTATACTCTTTTATTTCAAAATGTTTTTGAATTTCGAATGATTTTTCTTCTTCATCCAAAAGTATATTCAAAGAATCTCTTAATTGTATTTTTACTTTGTAATTTCCATAGCTTTGGAATTTATCAATTTCATAAAAGTTCTTTATTATCTTAACTGTTTTACCTTCCAGTTCAAAGTTTTCTTCGAATTTCTTGATCATTCTGTCTTCGCTGTCTAAAATTTTAGTCGTCAAAAAGACCTTGTGTTTTTGAGTTTTATGTAAATTTGTAAGAACTGATTCTATCCCCAATATTTCTCCTGAATTAATTAATTCCTTGTTTAATTTTAATTCTGAAATGAAAACGTTTGTTTTTCTCTTAACATTCAAAAATAATGAATTAGAACTACTTTCATTTGTATTAAGGGATTTGGTAGTAATTGTAAAAACATGTGTTCCCTCTTCAATATCTTCAGGTGGTGTGATTAAAAGTGATAATAATTCTGATTCGCCTGAATTTACTGTAAATCTGTATTTATCCAAAGTCACCCATTTAGTCGGCCAAACAGAAACATAAATAGTATCACTTTCTGGCCCTTTATTTCTTATAGGAATTTTTATTTCATTTGCCTCTCCAGTATATATTATTACAGAAGATTCAGGGGTTAGAATCTCCATATTTTGAGCAAAAACCGTGCTAAATATTGGTAAAATAAGGATTAACAAGATAAAAATAAGAAATAATTTTTTAGACATAGATATCTATAAAAATATTGTTTTTTTATAATTAAAAGTTTCTATTTGTTGTTTTTTCTGTAGTTTCCCAGAATTATTTCCTATCTTTGAACTCAATAATTCAATGGCAAA
>CAYZVE010000221.1:0-1797 GCA_964481805.1 uncultured archaeon
CCAAGGGATCGCCAACTACTCTGTTGGTGGCAGAAAGATAACAGCTTGGGAAGAAGCCGCAGAGGCAGTAATGAAAGAAGAAACTGCTAAAAACGTAGGCGAATTATCCACAACTTTAGGTTCTTTGAGACAGGGAGTTTTTGCTGTTGCGACACCAGAAGAGCACGTACTCGCAAGACAAGCCAATGCGTTGATGTATGCGATGGAAGAAGTCCCAGGTATCGCTAGTAAGCACTTAACAAGAGAGTTAAATCTAGGACAGGTTCTTCAGGGTGCAGTTATGCATATGATGAGATATGACGATCCCAAACAATTCTGGAGTCTATTGAATGATGTATTTATGAGAGACACTGCCCTTCCAGGAGGCATTCGAAATATAAGTGTTGGAGGGGCACATATCGATCCGGAAATTGCTGAACAGTTAACTGGACAATTTAAAGATCAAGAAATTAAGGTTGGTCAAGAAATGCTAGATCTTATTACTAGGGGGGCTCGTCATGCTCAGGCTCAAGGTTACCCTTATACTCAAACAGCCGCAGGAGTTGCATCTGTAGCAGGAAGAAGCACTCCAGCTCATCAGATTGCTCATGATGCTATGAGAACAGAGTATCCTTTAATGGCAGCATTCGGAGAGTTAAGCGGAGTAGAGTCAGCTGGAGAATTTATGAAGTCTGTTGGCAGTCGATTATCTACTATAGAAAAAGCATTTGACAGAAGAATGTTGGGACCTGCTATAATCGGGATTGGTGCTGCAATTGGTTTAGGCTTGGCGTTACACAGTCCAGGTTACTCGCCAGAACCCTTAATGGCGCCAGGAGAAATAGTGGCTCCAAAAGTTCAGGCTTCAATTGCTGCGGGTTCTTTATTTGATCAAGGAATCAAAGGTCCAAGTGGAGATGAATTTATGACTTCTGAAAGAATGAATACAATGGATAGACCAATCGCTCCAGGTACTGCTTATTTTGATAGAAGAAATGCTTATCAAATTAGGGGAGAACTAAGAAACCCTTCTGCAACACGAGAAGTTTCTGACTTTATGAATGGAATCGGTGGCTCCGCTTCGATTAGAATCAATGATACTCGCAGACCGCTTACTCCGAACTATATTGACCGTCTCCAAGGCGAGTGAAATGAAAACTGGTATTTATAAAATTTTATGTTTATCTTCTGGCCACTTCTATATTGGCCAATCAAAAGACCTTAATAAGAAGATTAGAGCTGCCCGCGCTCTTCAAGTTTTTTCAGAAGGTTGTTTCAATGATTATAATCGTCGCAGAAAAGGACAGCCACGAGATTCTCAGATTGGAGAAAAAATATCTAAATCGCTGTCTGGAAAGAAACTTAGCCATGCTTATATTCAATCCTTAAGAAACTCCCATCCTGGGAGAAGAGTTGAGGGCGTAGATTCTCTTGGTAATGAAATTTATTTTAATTCCCTGAGGGAGGCGGCTGAGCATTTTTCATGTACAAAAGCTGCAATTTTTATTTCAATAAGAAATGGAACTTTTACAACAAGACCTACCGCGAAGCCATGCGGTTGGAAATTTGCTTATTGTGACGCAGAATAATGACTACTACAATCCAGGGCGCTATATTTAGTCCTCGCGATATTTTTAGAATCAATGATATTGATCTATCTATTCCTCCTTCTCAAATTGCTGTTAGGAAAGAGGATCTCGCTTGGTCTTGGAAGACTCTTCGTACTAAAGCCTCTACTAAAATTCCCAGTGGTCATGGAATGGTTCAGGCTTCTGTGACTATTTACTTCGCTCCAGAACTTCTGTTAGATCTTCATAG
>CAYZVE010000222.1:0-1789 GCA_964481805.1 uncultured archaeon
AGGCAAGTTATTTATTGCTGGCCATACATAAAGTTAATATTTTAGTTGCAATTGGCGGGCTCGCTAGAAAGTTTTATAAACAAGTTCGAGTAACATCATAATATGAATGTAAAAATAATCTTTTTACTGTTTATCATTATATCAATTGTATTCATAAATGGGTGTATTAAGCAAGAAACTGAATCTGTTTGCGGAAATGAGATTGTTGAATCTGGAGAAGAATGTGATGGTAATGGTTGTCCAGCTGGCAAAGTTTGTATAGAATGTAAATGCGAGATTCCATCACCACCCCCATTACCAGAATAGGTGAAATAGGATGAAAAATAGAATTATATTTTTACTAAGTTTGCTGGTTTTTACTAGTTTAATCGTTCTAGTTTATGCTTCGGCACAAGCCCAATCGCTGGAACTGAAAATATACAAAGGTTGGAACTTGGTTTCTCTTGCGGTGATGAGCGGCGGTCCTGAAGATTTTAAAATCACTTGTCCACTTCAAGACTTGATAGTTCTCTATGGCTATGATCCTTTAGAGAAACGTTATGTAAAAATCAAGGATGTAACTGAAGCAGATCCAGATAGGGGGATATTTCATTCTGCATGGGAATTTTACAAAGGTGATGGGACATATCAAAATTATATAGCAAGAAGTTCGGTAAATAGTGGATGGTTGTACTCAACTAAAGATTGTACAATTACTATACCAGCTCTTCCACCTACTTTTACGCTAAAAGATTCTCTTTCAGTCACATCAGACAGAGTGTTTCCTGCTGGCTGGAATTTCTTTACTGTGTTTTCTGATATGGTTGGCAAAAATTTTGATGAAATAAAAGGAGACTGTATAAGAGAGAAATCTTATGCTTGGAATCCTGAAACTCAAATTTGGTGGGAACTGAAAAACCAACCGTTTCCAGAAACAGTAGTTGGATATGGAATTATATTCAAAACAACTAATGATTGTCTGTTAGGGAAAGTAACCATACCAGAAGTACCAGAGTTACCAGAATAAACACGCTCGCCCGCCAACTCTTCAGGATTTTTTTGGCTTCGGAGACATAACACAAATTCAATATGTTAATTGTAATTGATAGGCTAGCTTAATTAACACAAAAAAATTTGTAAAAATAAGAAAAATAGGGAATGTCTAAAAATTATAACTTATCTACGGCATTTTCTAAAATTTTAATGTCATAATTTCCGATCTTTTTGATCTTTTTCATTGGGTCTCTTTGAACATTAAATTCTCTTGTTGTTAATTCTAAAATAGTTGATATTCGAATTGCTGCTTCTCTCTGTTTCCTTTTTGATGCCATATTCGGCAAATCTGTTTGATTCATTAAATATTTTTCTATCATTGTTTCAAATTGTGATCTAAAAATTAGCTTGTTTCCTAGTTCTTTCTTTAAATAATCATGCGTCATTCTTTCAAGTTCAGAATATTTTCTTAAATCTTCTTGTACTTCTGTTGATAACTTTCTACCTTTAAGAGCAATATATTTTTTTTCAAGACCCCAGTGTTCTTCGGCAGGCAATTTTGGTAATAATCTGACTGCTAACCTTACTGTAACCTCAGCAGCAGCATTTTTATATGAACCTTTAACTATCCCTTCATTGAGTAATAATTGATAAACCATCTGCCAATATTCTCCATCTTCTAACTCTCTCTCATTCAATTTCTCGACTAATTTTTCCTTTATATTTCTAAATTTTGAATCTTCATACATTTTTACCTTTAATATTAAATTTTGGCTGGTTTGAGGTCTTTCCAGACAGAGTCAAACATCTTGGCCAT
>CAYZVE010000223.1:0-1788 GCA_964481805.1 uncultured archaeon
TGAGTGGTGCCTTGTAACTTGCTGTTTTTATGTAGTAGCGTGTGATTGTTTTCAATTCCTCTAATGCGTTTTGGACGGATAAGTCCAAATTTTTCTTTTTTAGTCGATGATTGATTATTTGGTATATCTGAAGAGCTAATACGCAAGTATAGTTGTGGCTTTTGATTCGTTGGTCTTTTGAGTGAAGCATGGGTCCCATTCGTATATATCTATTTGTGTATCCATTTGATTTTAAATAGTGAAAATTCTTCTCAATTTTCTGCTTGCCATAGAATAGGTTGATTACATCATCAGGTTTCATCTTTGTCTTATTGGAAAATAAAACATATTTTCCTAGATTATCCAAATAGCGACTGTATTCTTTTTTATTATCGCTAATCTTCCATTTCAAATCGAATCGGTAAGAAGATAAGTTGAACCGTAAGAGTGAAAACATTTTTTTATTAATATCCTTTAATTTTTTAAGCATCTTTTCTGTGTTATTCCAAAATGATTGGAAAGTTTTTTCAGATATCTCTTTTTTGAATTCATATAACTGCTTTTCACAATCTTCTTTATATTTGTTCAAGCTCTTATCCAGTGATGCCTTTTTCTCT
Source organism: uncultured archaeon (assembly GCA_964481805.1). Lineage (GTDB taxonomy): Archaea > Aenigmatarchaeota > Aenigmatarchaeia > CG10238-14 > CG10238-14 > CG10238-14. The sequence goes on from CAYZVE010000223.1 coordinate 597, forward strand.
TCATAGTTTTCCTCATTATATAGCGTAATGATGAGGTGTTCTCTCCCATAAATTTTGTCTTTCGTGTAAGAATATTTAATGATAATATCTTTTTTTGTTTCTCTTTTATGGGTGTAAGTATTTCTTAATCTTGATTTTGGAATGTTGAAATATTTCGGGAATTCCGACTCAATGAGTCCACCAATGTAATCAAATCTGTTTTCTCTAAGCAATTCAAAATCTTTTTTTCCATTTATCCCTCTGTCGATTATCAGTGTGATTCTGCCGGTGTACCCTAATAAATCGAATTTCTCTCGGAATTCAGAAGTATATGATTTTATGAATTGCTTATCATTATGGTTTCCGGGATAACTTTTATGAAAGAAAGGAATCCCACTAACACTGTCACAACTTAATGAAAGATTTACCTGCAACAAATCATGATGACCTCTCTTATTATGTCCATACTCAAGCAAATCTGAATCCTCATTTTTAGAATAACTCTCTTGATTAGTAAAATCAAGATAAATTGGGTCAAGATTAATCTTTTCTTGAATCATTATAGTCTTACAAATTTCATTTTCAATATCCTCAGAGTACAATTCCAATTGATCCATCGCCCTATAAATTTTCTGAGCTTCTAATTCCCTTTCAGGGAGGTCATACGTGTTAACAAGATTGGTTTTGCAAAACCATTTGTCAAGAGCATATTTTGCGCAAGGGTCGCAAAGCCTATTCATAACCATAAGTACAATTCGCTTATCAAGATAAGGGTCCTCAATTCTCTTATGAAGATTATTATGAAATATCTTTTGAAACAGAAACTGATCCATCAATAATTTAAGTGTATAAGAAAGACCATATTCGTAATGAGAAACTGATTCTATGCTGGTTTGCGAACCAGCAAAATATTTCTCAAATCTTTCAAGAGGTCCAAGATACTTCGATTTAATCCTCTTTGAAACACTATCTACCCTAGCATTTTCTCCCATATAAAGAGAAAAAATACCCCTAACCTTCTTCTTAAAAAGATAAGCCATATGGTAATCAGGTATCTACAACTATATAAATATATGTGTTATTAAGAATATAAATGATACATTTAATTTGTATACCAGGCAACTACCTATTTTTCATACAAAAATCACAATAATTTTTATAGACAACAAATAAAAAGAGATTACAAAAAAATTATCGAACTGTCGAATGTGGG
>CAYZVE010000224.1:0-1781 GCA_964481805.1 uncultured archaeon
TCTGGCAGAATTATTAGAAATGGTTTGAAACAATATTCAAGGCTGCGTGCAGTCTGGTGAGCTTGTGGAGACGTTGACCGTTGAAAAAGTTAAATTTGGAAAGATGGCAATAGAAACAATTTCAAGTATAGACATTAAGAAATTAAATTTGACAAAAAGCTTCTTGATGTCTTGTTTACCGAAAGGTTTTAAATTTTATAGGAAACCTTATTATCACCAACTAGTTAGTATTATTTTCGGGCTTCAGTTTGATGGTACAGGATTTTTACATCCAATGGGGGTAGGTAAAAGTTTATGTGCAATAGAACTTGCTAGGGCATTTGGTATTAAAAAGAATATTTTAGTTGTAACTGTAAATTCAGCTTTAAGGAATTGGAAAGAAGAATTTGATTTAAGTTCTAATAATAAATATAAAGTGGTAACATTAGAAGGCTCATTGAAAGAACGCTCAAGGGTTTTAAAAGAAAACAAATATGATGTTTATATAATTAATTATGAAGGTCTTTTTGTAGCAAGTAAGCAAGGAGATAAAAAAAAGAGAACAGTTAGGTCATTAACAAAAAAGATTAGTAAATATCTTTTGCCTGGGATAGTGAGACCATGGGATGCATTAATTGTAGATGAGTCACGTCTTATAAAAAATGCAACGAGTATGAGAACTCGTGCTTGTATGTATTTGTCTACTTATTCAGGGTTGAGAATGATATTAACAGGCACTCCTATTATAAAGTCATTGGGTGAGATTCTTTCACAACATTATATTTTAGATTACGGTGAAACATTTGGTGATGATACAGGAAAGTTTATTTCTAAATATTATGACCGTGAAGAAAAAGTAATATGGGGAAGAGGAACATTTTGGGATTTAAAAATAAAACCAGGCTCAGAAAGAAAGGTAAATAAATTATTATATCAAAAATGTATTCGTCATAAGAAGAGTGAATGTTTCGATTTGCCTAAAACGACTTATATAAAAAGGTATGTTAATTTGTACGGTGACCAGTTTTCTTTTTATCAAAGATTAAAACAGAATAAGGCTCTTGATGTAAGGATAACAAGAAATAACATTTTTACAATTAAGAATCAGTTAATAAAATTTATGCAAATAACTGGAGGTTATTTGCAAACAGGGAAAGGTAATCCAGTGATTGCATTTAAAAATAATGCAAAATTGGAAGAAATGGAAGATATATTAGGAGAGGTGCATGGCGAAAAAGTTGTAATTGTTGCATCTTTTGTTCCAGAACAAAAAGGTATAATTGATTTTCTAAAAAATAAAAAAATAAAGTATGTCAAAATAATAGGAGGGACAAAACCTAAAGATGCAAAATTAGCAGAAGATACCTTTAATTATAATAAGAATATTAATAGGATTGTGATTAGTCCTCGTGTAGGTGGGCGCTCAATAAATTTAACGGTTGCGAATTATATTATTTTTTACAGTCAAGACTACGACACCGAATTAAATTGGCAAACAGAGGAAAGAGTAAATAGAATTCCTGCAGAAAAGATGTTAAAAATGTATCCTTATTTAAAACATAGAAAAAATGTAACAAGAATAGATATCATAGCTCGGGATACAGTAGATGAAAAAGTTATAGAAAAATTAAATCAAGATGAATTGTTGTTTAAGAAAAGTATAGAAGGATTGAAATTATCATCTTTACTATAAAATGATAGAGACCACAATGCTGCAATCAATATACTAAATAGGGCAGGAATTGCTCGAATAAACGCTTGGGGAAAGGCGGCGCATCAATGCCCCTCAACGAACCAAGAAG
>CAYZVE010000225.1:0-1781 GCA_964481805.1 uncultured archaeon
TGTTGGAGAAGACTGGCTTCAGAAGATTCTTCGAACCACTAAAACTCTTACTTTCACCTGGCATAATTATGTTTCAGTAGATATTCCTTCTAAAATTAAACTTGGAATGAAAGAACTATATGGTCAGATCATCAATGGAGAAACAAAATATTGGGAAGCTATTCGGGCAGAAACTCAAGAGAGATTAAAGAATTGGTCAGAACGAACAGACTGGAGCCAAGATTCGTCTGGTCTAACGGTTCCGGGAGCCAATCCAAGCGATCCTAATAGCTTGAATTATTTAGTTTGGTATCCGCCAACTATCCGTTCTTCAATTAGCTCTCCTTTCGGAATGAGAAACCATCCTACAGATCATGTCAAAAGACCACATCAAGGTATAGATCTTTCTGTTCCGGTGGGCACCCTTTTGTATGCGACCAACGATGGCATTGTTCATTTAATTCAAGACAATGATCACGGAGGCGGAAGATCTCTTGAGATAGTTCATAAAAACATAGATATGACTTCTGTGTATTGTCATTTAAGTAAATATTACGGTGTTGATGAGGGAAGCTTCGTTTTGAGAGGCCAACGAATTGGTTACTCTGGCGGCGATCCTTTAGATCCGAATGCTGGCAAAACCACTGGCCCACACTTACATTTTGGACTTAGATACACAAGTACAAGACAATGGGTTGACCCTTATCCTCTTTTAGTTAGGGAAACTGGAGAGCCTTCTGTCACTTTTGAGTCAGATCCAGATGTTGCAGAAGAGCCAACTCAGACTCCTGCTGAAGAAGATACTGGTTTTGATTTAAGCAAAATCTCTAATGATGGAGCCTTAGGACTGACTCCTGCAGAAAAAGCTCATATCATGGAACAATATGAGGAACTAATTGCACAAGGTTATGTTTACTATGAAGATGATCAAACAGTAGTTAATGTTTGGAGAAGAACAGCTTCTTTAACAGTTCAAAGCTCCAGCATAGACGACTATACAAATGAAACCGGGGAATTACTTTATAAAGAAGGAGCCCTTGTTTCTTCTATAAACGGTGGGCTGCAACACATTATCGCCAGTATTCCCATTATTGGCCAGGAGTTTCCTACTCATCAACATTTAGGCTCTATTGAGCCAAGCTATTTAATTGAATTAGCCGTAATGGATGATACGTCTAAGCTTACCGGCATTGGCACTGTTGCTCAAATATTAGAGATAATGCGTGCCACTCTCCAAGAGAATGCTCGTTCGTTCAGGATCATTCCAGATTGTTGGACTCTCTGTACAGATCACTTTATTACTCGTTTGTTTGGTACTTATACAGAAGATGATATTTTGGTAGATGCAGAGACAGAACTTAATAAGATTACTAAGAGGTCAATGATTACAGCTACTCAAACAGAGACAAAAGAAGGTAACCCTGGCTTGTCTTCAATGATGTTTGAGATTGCAGAAACCAATCCTTATGAGACTGAGTTTATTACAGCTACTCATGAGCTAAATTCAGATATCGAAGGAAGAAGAGCTGAAGTATTAAAAGCTTTATATAGACTGGATCTTAAGGGGCCAGCTCTTACAGCAGCAACTCTGGCCTTGGGAGAGACTCTAAGCGTTGAAGATTATGATCGAATTGCTGTTAATGATGAGATAAAGGGTAAAATAGAAACAGTTTCTGGTAATAGTCAGCGGCTTGTGGAATTTTCTCATAATAATAGTTTGCCGAATACTCCAGGTACGGCTGCCCTTTATTATAGTCTTGGAATCCTGGAGTCTGAGGTCTTTGCAACAGATAAAATGGCTG
>CAYZVE010000226.1:0-1768 GCA_964481805.1 uncultured archaeon
CCTCCAATCAGTTATTCTTTCTTAATTTTGTTTATTTTCATTTTCGCCTACCTTAATAACAACTCCTTCATAATCTCTTTTTGTTTACCCTCACTTACAAAATCTAAACTACCTAAAATATTTGGCGGGACTATAACATTTTTATTAGTTAATTTTATAATCCTACATTCAGGAAAGGCTTTATTGCTTTTAATTAAATAAACATGTTCTCGGCAATATTTTTCTACCTGTATATTCTTACTCTTTCTATGCATAAATCCATAATTGCCTATTTTTTTGCAATCAGCAAAATGGCAAGTTCCTTTTTCTTTTTTTGTTCTTTTCATTTTCCCTCCAATTAGTTATTCTTTCTCAAATGTTTTTCACCCTTTATTCACCTGGAAATAATTTATACCTTTCCTTTTTAGTTTGTGGAATTCTTGGAGCAATAATATATCCCTGCTTTTTGCTTCCTATTTGTATAGGAACATCTTTTCTTACAAACAAATCAACCGCTTCATAACCCTCTTTTTCAAGCAAAACAATTACTTCCTTTAGATAATATAAATTTAAATTAACTCTTTGAAATCCCTTAAAATTCTCTAATTTTCCTTTCGCAATAGTATTAAGTATATTCATTGGTTTTACTTTCTTTATATTAATTAACTTAGGGTATTCAGATTTTTTTTTCATTTTCCATCCAATCAGTTATTCTTTCGTTTTGTTATAATATTCTTCTATCATCCAAAGCAAATGGTCGCACAAGTGCTTATCCATATCCTCTTTTGATTGCTTTTTAACCCTTTTGACAAACTCATTTAGTTCTTGTTGGACTACTTCCATTTTTCCCTCCAATTAGTTATTCTTTCTTAACAGCATTCTTACTGTTTAAACATTCTTTAAGTAAGTTATATATTTCTTCTCTATCAGTTAAAGTTATCATTCCTACTCTTTGCAATCCAAACAAAGCAGTATCTATTATTACCTCAAATGAATTTCTTATTTGTTCTTTTTCCATTTTTTCCTCCAATCAGTTATTCTTTCTTATCAAAAACTATTTTACCTTCTTTAACTGCAACTACAAACCAGTCCATAATCTCTTTAGGTTCTAATTTAATCTTTATACTATCTTCAACAATATCTTTGTGGGCAATAATCAATTTTCCTATCTTAATTCCTTTAAATGAAATTTCCATTTTGCTTATTCACCTTTTCAGCATCATTAATCTTTTTCCACCCATTTTCTCATCTTCGTATTGATGCCAGACCTTGGGATGCTTTTCAAATAACCATTTAACCAATTTCATATAATCCTAATTGAGTTTATTTAACAGTGTCTCATAATCTTTTTTTGTAAATTCAACTTTTTTGATTTCTTTTTCTTTTTCCATATTTTAATCAAAAATCCTTTCAAGCATTTTCTTGTATTGAATAGTAAATTCAAAAAACAGCCACATTATTGAAAATATTAACCAGCATCCAACCATCATCTTTATTCCAAATATCAATCCAACCAGATAACTGAATGTACCAAACATTGTTAACCAAAATATTATTTCCGACTTTTTCACTTTAACCGCTCCTTTATCTCTTTTATATGGCTTAATATTTCCTTGCCTTTCTCTGTGAGTGACATACGATAGCTTAACCCATCCACTTTATCTTTTGTTATTAACCCTTCACCTAAAAAAAGCTCAACAAGTTTGTACCCCCAATTCAAGGAGATATCATTTCTCCTGCATAGCATATTGATAGACTGGTTCTTCCCTTTTTTGTCTATCAAAATCAA
>CAYZVE010000227.1:0-1763 GCA_964481805.1 uncultured archaeon
GACTCTTGAATTCCTTTTATTCCTCTTGTTCCGCCCATCGGTCTTGCTATTCCTTTTTTAGTTCCAACTTTCCTCACATTTACTCCGCCTTCCAAACGTTTTTCTGTGGCTTCAATAGTTTGTGGTGGCTGTCCATCTTTCTCTGGTTCTTCGGTGGTTTTAGTTTTAGGTTTCTCTTTTTCTTCAAGTTTCTTCTTTATAGCCTTATCTGCTTCGTCTATTTGTTTCTCTAATTCTTCTTGTGTTGGAAGTCGCACTTCGTCCCAACCCATAATATTACAAATGGATTTTTCAACTTCCAATTTTATTTGGGGGCTTATTGGATTAGCAACATTTAACAAGCCGACATACATTTTAAGTCTATCTACTTCGTTGAGTAATCCTTCAGTTTTAAATCTGATTTCTGGACTTCCCAATATTTGCGTGCCTCTTCCACCCTGTTTTTGCTTTGTTTTTCCATATTTACACCATATATGACGCAAAATCAACTGTCTTCCAATGGCTTTCTTTAGGTCGTTTCTCATGCGTTGGAAGTTATAACTTGGTTCTGTTCCAGCCCTATATGGTAATCCAACAACATGATTTGGCACTTTCATGCCTTTAGCAATAAGTTTAAGATAATATTCAACGACGGATGTGGCTTCGAAGATTTGCCCACCTATTTCCTTAATATCAAATCCTGACGGAACAGGAATCGTTGACCAATTCTTTTCAGACGCTTCCTTCAATTCCTTAATCATGTTTCTAATATATGGTTCACTCCAAGGTCTATCAGAACTTCCGCATATGATGAAAAATTTTTTGTTTCCCGCTCTATAAATTCCCTCGCCGACAGCATTCAAAATTTTCTCAAGAACCAATGCCATTGAACTTATTGGAGCAATTATGCTTTCGCCTCTTTCTGAAAAGTCTTTGCGATTTAATGAGAGCCAAAATAGTTGCCAAGTGTGAAGTTTCATGGTGGGATTGGCTACGGATTTCTTTTTTAAGGCTTTAAGTTGGACTGGAAGGTTTGGGTCAGCTTGTTGAACGCTTTCTGGATTAACCTCGTCCAATGTCCAATAAACGGGCATCCATGATTGCGGGTCACGATATAATTTAAGTCGTCTATGAGCATCGTTAATAATTTTCATCCTTTTAATGCCTATTAAGTCTTTCCATTCTGGTTCTACTGTGTCATATATTACTACATCAACCTCTCTACCATTGGCATCCTTAGATTTAATGGTTTTAAAATCCTTAATATAGCTTTCAAAATTGACCAGTTTATCTAGGTCGTATATGATTTCAGAAGCACCAACGCCAGTTGTCAATGCATTATCAAGAATCACGTCTATCAATTCAAACAAACCAGAAATAAACTCGTCCTGATAAACTTCTTCAATAAAAGTTGCAACATATTCTTTGAGTTCTTGTTTAAAGGTATCTTTGGCATCTTCAACTCTAGTGGTTATTGATATTCCACTACCAAGAATAGTGTCTTTTATATAGTCCACACAAGCCGAAACTGGAGCAAAACTTTTTCTGAGACGAATATAAGTCGCAATGTCATTAGCATTGACCTGAGATTTAAATAATTGACTGGCATCCAATTTAACTACGCCACCGCTTTCTTCAATATAGGTAAGAAAACCGTCTTTGAAGACTTCTTGAACCACCTTTGCTACCGTAGTCCCTTTACGTTGGGCTTCTTCTTCTGCCCAATCAGAGAAGGGAATTGTTTCAGGCTTGGATTCAGGCAATTTTTCTTCTTTCTTAGTTGA
>CAYZVE010000228.1:0-1762 GCA_964481805.1 uncultured archaeon
AACAAATTCCGTGGTGTTACTTGTTGCACTAGAATTAAGTCGATGCACCTGTAACCATGAATTAACAGCCACAGAGCTCCAATCCCCACCAGCACCAAAAGAGGATACATATATACTTCCCGTAGTATTTGCTATGCCTGTTTTGTTTCCATAAATGTTTCGTTGTTCATATATATTAAAAAATTGAGCTTCAGGATCTATACTTCCGGTCTCAAATAAATTAATTGTAATTCCTGTCTCCACAAGGGAAACAGAATCTTGTACAATGCCTGCATTACCCAATTCAAAAATACTCTCAGTAGTAAAATTTGAGGACCAATCACAGGATTGCTTTCTCCGAATCGGGGTATCATTCATATAAGCATAAAGATTTTTACCCTGAGTTCGAATTGGTTTTGTTGCCATATTTCTCTCCTTATCTATGTATAACTTTGAGAATCAATCTCTAAAGTTGTATTTATCAAAGCAACATGTTTTTCAGCCCAGCTATCAGAATTCCAATTAGAAATATCGTCAAGCACGGTTCGTTCAAGTCTCCCCATCCCAACAAATTCTTTATTTGAATTTTGATAGTTATAGACTGTGAAGATTAAATCAGTTAATCTTCTTCTTATTGCATTTCCAAGAGTAGCTAATTGTACTGAATCAACAGCACGAACAAGCAAGGTAACTGTTAGCACATCTTTTCCATCAGTATTCCCCAATTCTAATATTTCATTACGGACGTTACCAGTCTCTATTGTAATTAATGGAAGACCTACATATCTCCGTGGGTCTTTGCCTATCATATTTTCCACAACTTCTTTTCTACTGTACTCTTGGTCTCCTGCTAAGAAAATGGAGTATTTGTTTTGCCAGCCACTGTCGTTTAAATAAGAGGTTAAATCCTCTTTAAGTGATAATAGAGCAAGTATTATGTTATCAACAATAGTAGACATTTTTTATCCATTCCCCTTCCAGGAATTTCTTATTATATAATTTCTCAACGCGGACAACACGTGTGGAATCACCGCTTTATCTGTTTCATATAGAACTTGATTCCCTAATATTGAATCACTCTGCTGGAAAAAATATCTTCTGCCCTTAGCACCAGGGTGATCTACTGGTTTTGAAGATTTTAGCCAACGACCTATTTTCTTAAAATAGAAAAACAAAACATTTTCTTGTGATGTCTGTCGTGCACCCATTCTAGGAAAGATAGGATGACGAGGGTGTCCCCATTCTAATATCCTCCATAATTTCATAATACCATCACTACTAAGACTGGTTAGACTTCTTGTAGGTAGTTGTTCTGAAATAGGATCTTTGGCGTCCATTTTAAATATCTTGCCGGTAGAGGCACCTAATTTTTGCTGTCGTTTTCTGTCCCGCATAAGTTCAGAAGTTATATTACTTCTTATGGCAGCCACGGCACCAGTTTTTTTTGCCTTAGTTAAACTGGGGTCGGCAGTACTATTGGCTCGTAGTCTTTCTTTGATATTCTTCTCTACAAACTCTTTTTCACCGGCTAAAATAACACTATTTAAAATTCTATCCTGATATATAGTTTTCCGCATGTTTTCTAATTTGTGCCTTAATTCTGTAGTATTAATACTAAATCTAATCTTTATCATTAAGCTGACCCCTTAACCAAGAACACATGTACTAATGGTTGATTACCAAAAACCTCATGCACAATACCTTTAATATCATAAAATATATCTTTTATTTCAACCTTCTCAGTATAATCAAAATAGGTTGAATTTCTTACCTTAACATCTTT
>CAYZVE010000229.1:0-1744 GCA_964481805.1 uncultured archaeon
TATCTGGTGTTGTTCCAGTTTTCCGTAACGGTTACGATTTTCCGTAACGGTTACGGTTTTCCGTAACGGTTTCCAGTTTGATATAGTAGTTGTAAAATAGTTGTTTTATCAACCGTTCCTTTATTGCTTTGAGGTCGTTACATAAAGGGATGGTCGGTGTTAATCCCCTGTATCCCATTTCTCCCTTATAAAGCCAAAGACCGTTACTTATTTTGTTAGGTTTTTAGTGTTTTGTTTTGTAAATTTTTAATGTTTTGTTTTGTAAAATAGCGCAATATCTTTTATTGTTCAACATTGTAAAACATTGTAAAACATTGTAGGAAAGAAATCGAAAATTGGAAATTAAGAAATAGCCTCAAAAATTAGAATTTTTACCCTTTAATTTTCCCGGTCAAGGTTAACAATTTTCCCGGTCAAGGTTAACAATTTTCCCGGTCAAGGTTAACAATTTTCCCGGTCAAGGTTAACAATTTTCCCTAAAATAACTAATTTCGGGTAATTTTTAGGTATCATTGCCCAAAGTGTGAAAAAATTTTTATTCCAAAACGAGTGCTATTGTCAATATTCATAAAGAAATAAGTGCTTTTAATTTTCCCGGTCAAGGTTAACAATTGTTTGTAGGATCTAATTTCTCATCAGAACTTTTAGACTTGCTTATAGGTATTTGAAGTATGATATACCAATTCAAAAGATCAAGGTCTCTTAATTTAACTCTATTCTGTAGATTAGCAAGTTTTTTTGCTTTTCTTATGTAATCCCAAGTGATTTTTAGAGCTTTTTCTTGAGGGTAATTTTGGAGATGTAATATTCCTCGGTAAGTGGTTGTAAGGTTCTTGCCCATGATTGTTTTTGAGTAGTCGAATTTCCACGATATTCCTTGTCGCTTTGCATAGACTAAACAAAAATAGAGAATATTTACAGCCCAGTCTATCCCCTGGTTTGCAATCTGTCTTGGTGTAATTCCTATCCGTGTGTAGATAGTAGATAATTTATAGCGCATCTTTCTTTTAGAATTACTAACAGGTAATAAGACCTGTTCTGCGAAACGTGTCCTGTAACTTTCAGGTTCATAAAAAAGACTTCTCTGGTAAGGAAGGTAATCTGGGGTCAAGTTTTTTTGACTTGTCTCAATAGCTAAAGCAAAATCATTTATAAATTTCTGGATTTCTTCTGCCCATCCCGGTATTCTAATATATTGTTGTTTGCCTTCTTTTATAATATCTAAATCTACGGTATGACGTATTCTATCCCATTCATTCGTCCTTTTATTTCGTCTCTCGATAATATGATAAGCAATAGTTTTAAGTCTTGCTTTTAATAAAGCATATTCTTTGCCTTTAGGTTGCTTCCCTCGAAATAGCAAAAATAATTCTATGGGGATTTTAAGTTTAGTCCCAGGATAAAGTCTCTGGTATTCAATTCCGCAAGCAATTAACCCTCGAAGGTCATCCCTTACTCCCTTTCCCCAAATAGGCAAAGCCTCTTTACATTCTGGAGGAATAATCCAAGTATGATATTCTATATCGGTAGTCCCACCCACTTGATATTTTATAAATCGCTCGCCTGTATCTGGGATTATTGTATTAGTAATCAGTTTAGTGAATCTGTCTGGATAATCTTTGTATATTTGTAAAGATTTTGGTTGGGGTAGCATTTCTTTTATCAATAGTCGGTTTCTTAATAGAGTATAATCAGGTTTTTCTTCTACCTCTTTCAGTGTTTTTAACAGATCCTCTGCAAGCCA
>CAYZVE010000230.1:0-1735 GCA_964481805.1 uncultured archaeon
CCTGCAGAAATCATAAATAGCGTCTCTGCAATCTCGGCAAGTCTGTTCAAAGACTGGCCTGTATCTTCTGTCCAAATTTTTGGCTCCAGCAGCTAAATATCCTACACACTCTGCATCCCCATCAAAACAGCATACATCGCATACACCGCCTTTCATATATTGAGCCCACTTTTCAGCATCAAATTTACCTCCCATCAAGTAAGCACCTACTGCCATAGTCGCAAAATCCAGTGCATCTTTGGTGTATATATGACCTCTACTAAGACCCCTCCGTACCTTCAAAGCTGTGTTTAATTCAATGGGGGCAACATAAACAGGGCCACCGCTTGTCTCTCTAATATTCGCATCTTTAAACACTTTCCGTGGCAGATGGTATCCTCTGACTTGGCTTTCAAAAACAGCTACAGGAACATCGTTAACATAAGTAACCCGGGAGCCACCATCAACTTTTGGTATACCGAAAGTATGCTCTGGTACAAACTCGTAAGTTTGTAATAGTCTGCCCATGCCAGTAGGGTTTGTAATAAAATCTAGGTCTTCACTTCTAGGTCTTAACTTTTTATACCCTGCTATCTTTGGCAATGCTACACCGCCACCTATCAACAAAATGTCCCCCCCTGAAATCATACAAATCAGGCTGGCTACCCCAAGCAGATGCTCTTCGCTAAACCTATTCATTTGTTTACCGGATCTCATAGTTTTCTTTAATTGGGGTTAACTTATTTAAAAGCAACTGTAAAGCTTTTTTCGATCACCTTTAGTTCTAAAAAGCCCTATACATCTTAAAGCAGCCAATGAAGAACATCATGTCTTTGAATATGGACAGCCCAGGCAAATAATCAGAGAACAACATCCCAACTTTATATTTCTAAGATACGCCAAGATAATTGGGGATTGTTGGTTATTCTTCCCGCTAATTAAAATTTTCTTGAATTTGCCATTGGAACAAGAGAGAAATTATTATCCATCAAATTTACATATTAAATCTCTAGAAGATATCACATTCAACAATCTCTTGGCTTTTTGGGTATTGAAATGTTTATCTCCAGATATGAAGAAATCTGGTTTGGTTTTTATTGCAGCTGTCAATATAGGCAAATCTTTAGGGTCTTCTATAGAATCTTTATAATCATCGATTAAGTGTTTGTAATCCTTGATTTCTATTATCTCAGGTTTTATGATTTCTAGAAATTCATTAAACAATAATGATTTTGAACCGAATTTTAATCTTAGAATTCTTCTTGTTTCTTCTATTATGAAATCTGACAGCACTAAAATTATTTTGCCTTCTTCAGCTAACTTGAGTAATCTATGTTCAACTCCTCCAAAAACTAAACCAGAAATCAGACTAGTTGTATCAACCATTACCCTATACTTTTTCATTTATTTCTTCCCACATTTGCTCCCTTACCTTTTCAATAGTCTCTTCCAAATCTTCCTTGCTGATTGATTTTCTCTTGGCTTCCTTCCCGAAGACTTCTTTTATCATTTCTAAAGGTGATGTTTCAATTTTTTCAATCAATATGTATTTTTCACCCATTTTGTTCACCAGAAGATAGGTTCCTCTATCTAGTTTCAGGTCTTTTCTGAACTGTATAGGTAAAGTGAACTGCCCTTTGCTCGTTATTTTAACAATTTGTGGGGAGGCGATTAGTTCTTCTTTCATTAAATCATCTATAATATGTAAGGATTCCTTACTTAAATAATTAACGTTTACATAATTCTTTTACAAATA
>CAYZVE010000231.1:0-1728 GCA_964481805.1 uncultured archaeon
CATTTAGGGGACAGTTAGCAATAGGACATAAGTAAATTTAAAAAGGAGGATAAGGTAAAGGTTGCAAGGCTTATAAATTTTATTGACGAAATGGAGTTACTGAAGAATATAGTGGTTGTAGAGCCCAAATGGAATTTGACTTTTGAAGACAAATTTAAGTCTAAATTATACGAGGAACAATAATGCATATATTAACTAGAACATTACAAGAAATAAGACAGACAAGTAGTATGAACCAGAAACAGGTTTTACTTTCAAAAGTCAAAGATAATAAGGATGCAAGAAAATTATTATTCTATGCATTAAATCCATTTATTACTTTTGGTGTATCAAAGTTGCCTCCGATTAAAATAGGTATCAATGAATTTTCTAGTGGTTGGGCTGTAGATAAGTTTATAGATATATTAAATCATTTACATAGTAGGTATTTGACTAGTAATGCTGCAAAACTGACTTTATCAAAATTCATCAGTAATTATAACAAAGATGATGCTGACCTATTAATGTGTGTTATTGAAAGAGATTTAAAAGCAGGTATGTCAGTAAAAACAATCAACAAGGTATTTGGTAAGGATTTCATTCCTGAATTTGAAGTTCAGTTGTGTAATAAAATAACAATAGAAGATCTTGATAAAATAAAATTACCAGTATATGCTGAGCCAAAACTTGACGGTGTTAGACTTTTAGCAACAGGGATAAAAAACTCGATAACATTTTTAAGTAGAAATGGTAAAGAAAAGTTTTTTTCAAAAATTGTAAAATTATTGAATAAATGTTTAGGAGGTGGTTTATTACTTGATGGGGAGATTTATACCGGTAAAGGTTTTCAAAAGTTAATGACACAAACAAACAGGAAGTATAATAGAAAAGAAGTAGGTGAAAAGTATTTAGTTTTTGATATGGTTGATGATAAAACACTAGAAGGTGAAAATGATTTAATTCCCCTTAAAGAGCGTAGAAAGGAATTGGAGCGGTGGTATAAGAGTAATAGATTGCAGAATAGTGCAATACAACTTGTTCCTCAAATAATAGTTGAAGATGTAAAATCTTTATTGGAGGTTCATAAAGAATATCTTTTACAAGGTTATGAAGGAACAGTTATAAAACCTATAAATAGTCTATATAAACCTGGTCGCAATAAGACATGGTTCAAGTTGAAGCCAGAGAAAGAACAAGATTGTAAGATATTAAAGGTGAACATAGGTAAAGGAAAGTTTGCAAATACGATGGGAGCTTTAACAGTATTGCAAGAAAATAAAAATAGATGTAATGTAGGCAGTGGATTTTCTTATGAACAGAGAACGTGGTTTTGGAAGAATAGGAAGATAGTCATTGATACAGTAGTAGAAGTAAAATATCAAGAACTATCAGAAGATAAGATTATGCGCTTTCCAGTATTTAAAAGGTTAAGGGAGGATAAATGAAAAAAGAAGCTACTTAGGTAGCAGTTCATGAGTAGTAAATATCCAATAGAGAGTAGAGGTGAATAATGGCTAGTTTTAAAATGAAAACAGTTCTATTATATATGCCTGAATCATTGCACCGGGCAGTTTCATACTATACAAAAGATTCTACTGACAAAAAAACAATAGTTGAAGCAATCAATGAGTTGATTGCTTTAGGGCTAGAACACGTAAAAAAGAGTAAGAGATAAGGAGGTGAAAAGATGAAAGAATATAGAACACAAGCGGAATTTGAAAAAGGGATAAAAAACAGAGTTTTCTCCTC
>CAYZVE010000232.1:0-1720 GCA_964481805.1 uncultured archaeon
ATCAAAACCAAGTTAATGAAGAGATTATGAAAAGATTACAAAACAAAGGAATTGATATGAAAGGACTTTTTGGAGGGACTATTGATATATCGCGCTTTAAAGGAAAAAAGCATTTGTACCTTAATATCTTTTGTCATCCAGTTAGTGGAAAGATAGAAAATATGAAGGCACTTGGATCAAAAGCAGCTGAAGAAGCTTTTAGTTGTATTGGGAAAGAAACTCCAATGGGTGTTCTTGATTATATTGCTTCATCTAAAATGGAAAGCTTTATTGCGGATTTTGTTGAAGGAATTGCAGAAGAATCTTTGAGGAATAAATGTTCTGTTGTTGGAGGGGAATCCGCACAGATGAGGGATACATACAACAAAGACATGTTTGATGCATTTGTGCATGTATTGACCTTAAATGATAAAAGTGGAGTATGTGATATATCAAATATAGTAAACAGCATGGAGAGACCAATCCTCGTTGCCTCAACAGATGGAACAGGAACAAAAACAAAAATAATTAGGAATCCGGAAGATGTTATTTACCATGGATTCAATGATACGGCCACCCTAGGGGCAAGGCCTGTTTGTTTCTCACTTTACATAGCAGGAAATGAAAACCTTGAAGATATAATCAAGATTGGTTTGAAAGCGCAGAAGAAGTTTAAGAAATCTGATTTTAAAATACTTCAACCTAAATATGTAAGAAACGGAGAAGTGTATTTAGAAGGCGAATTAGACATTGCAGGAACAGCCGTTGGAATTGTTGATAAAAAGGACATAATAGACGGAAGTAATGTTAAGAAAGGTGATGTTATAGTTGGTATTGCCACCGATGGGCTAATGACAAATGGTTATACATTGGCAAGAAGACTTTGTAATGAGATAACTGAGCTAAATAAAGAAAGTTTAAAAGAAGAGTTATCTAGACCTCACCGTTACTTTACTGATGTCCTCTTTGGTTACGAAAATATAGAAGGAGTATTGACTAAATTCAGGGGCAAGGTAAAAGGAATGGCACATATAACTGGTGGGGGACAGGATGGCAATATAATAAGGATGATTCCTAGTGGACTTATAGCATGTTTATCAAAGGATGTTTTGCCAGTCCCAAGGATAATGAACTTATTCGGAAATCATGGCGTAAGCCAGGATGAGCTTTACAGAACATTTAATATGGGTATTGGTTTTACCTTAACTGTTTCAAATAATTGTTCTAAAGAAATAACCAATTACATAAACAAAAATTTTAGGTATAGTATCAAGGGAGTTGATAGAAAGGCTGCACAAATAGGTGAGATTATTTAGAAGAAAATTGTTTTTATTAAAAATAAAGAAATAAAATGGGAGATAGGGTGTTGGTTATTGGTTCAGGAGGAAGAGAGCATGCATTAGCATGGAAACTAAGACAAAGTGAACATGTTAAAGAACTATATTGTGCTCCTGGAAATGGAGGCACATGCATTGATGCAACAAATGTTCCAATACAAACTGATGATTTTAAGGGTCTTGCTAATTTTGTTAGGAATAAAAGCATTAATTTAACTGTTGTAGGGCCTGAAGACCCATTAGTTAAAGGTATTGTTGATTATTTTTATGATAATGAATTAGTTGAGAAAGGCTATCTTATTTTTGGGCCTATCAGAGAAGCTGCAAAATTAGAGGGAAGCAAGGTATTTGCAAAACAATTTATGAAAAAATATGGAATTCCAACAGCTGATTTTGAGGTTTTT
>CAYZVE010000233.1:0-1702 GCA_964481805.1 uncultured archaeon
GTTTTCCGTCTACATACTATACTGATTCTATCCACTCAAAAAGGAGAAGAGCCAATAATTTTATCTATCTGAAAAAACAAGGGATTGATTCTGTCTATTTTTCCGATGACTTGTTTCTGGGGAACCGTCAAAGAGCGTTCAAAATACTTGAAGAACTTTACAAAATGGGCATAAGATGCGAGACTCTGGATATCCGTTTTAACCAGATAGACGAAGAAGCTCTAAAACATTTCAATGAGTATGAAACAACCGGAATATTCCTCGGATGGGAATCCGGAAATGACAGAATATTAAAACTTATGAGAAAAGGAATAACGACTGAATACATACTCAAAAAGGCAAAACTTTTTGAAAAATTCCCGGAAATATCCGTCTGGGCATCGGGTATTATACTGGTACCGACTGAAACAAGGGAAGAAACTATGAACACTCTATCCTTTTCTATGAAACTGAGAGACATATTCCCGAAAAGCACAGTAAGTATTTTCAGATTTATGCCTCTTCCAAAAACAGACCTTACATTATTGGCTGCAGAAAATGGTTTTGAAATCCCCCAAAAACCCGAGGGCTGGCGTGTAATTGACCCGCTGACTCATTATTACAAAGTTAGCTGGTTAAACTGGTTCACAAAACAGGATGACCGTGACTTTCGGATGGCACAGGAATTATCAAGAAACGGCATGCTGGATATGATTAGAGGAAAAGGAATTAAAAAAACAATAAAAAATATTTTTGTTAAACAAATGCGTAGAAAAGTGAATAACATGGACTTTCGCTTTTCAATATCTATGAAAATATTTGAAATGCTGTTGAGATTTTATTATTATATTAGATTTGGCAGAGACAGATTTTTATCAACTCAAATTACAAAATAAGAAAATATGGTTAAGATAAGAAAAATCTTTGCAGTGATAAAAGAATTCATTGATTTATGTATTTCTATATCTTTAGTAATCATATTCAGCATATTATTTTGCTTTTTAAAATTATTTTTAAAAAAATCGCCGGACGACAAAGGCGATATATTACATCTTTCAGGGGCATCTTCTATCGGTGATACATTAAAAAAATTCGGTTCGCTTGATTATTTATTCAATTATGATGGGAAAATAGAGGTTTTCAGAAAGAATATACTGTTATGGTGTCCGGCACGATTTTCATATAATTTAGAATTAAAAGATTGGGTAATTTACGAGAGAAAACCGCTGTTAAAATATTTCAGATGGTCGGGGCTTATCTTCCACAGTTTTTTTATTGCCTTAAAACACTATAATCATATTAAAATGATTAGAGCATGGGGTCCTTTCAGTCAGGGTATTGCGGCATTGATTATTTCAAAATTATTCAAAGTCCCTTATTGTGTGTCAATTCATTCGGATTATGATTTAAGATACAAACTCAGCGGGGCAATACATTCCAATGTACTTTTAGGCTCAAGGAAACTGGGAAAGAAAATCGAAAAGTTAGTTTTGTCATCAAGCAGCGCTGTTTTATCTCAACAAAAAATGCACACGAACTATGCGCTTTCTTATAATGTCCATCCTGAAAAAATAAAGTTTGTTTATCACGGAATAGACCTTGAAATATTCAAACAACCACCCAAACCCGAACTGTTCAGCGGGTGGTTTGATAAAAACCAAAAAATTATAAGTTTCGCAGGAAGAATCAGCAGCGATAACTATATTGAGGATATAATTGAAAT
>CAYZVE010000234.1:0-1692 GCA_964481805.1 uncultured archaeon
CATCAAAAATTGGGGCTAATGCTCCATCAGTGCCTTTGTCTATGCCTACACGAAGGAGCGTTGCTTTCATATCATCACCTCATTGATATAATCAGCGATCTTTTTTCAATTCTTGTTTAATTTTATTCTTAGTTAGAACCCACTCAGGATGATTTTCTTCAATATTACGAAAATATTCCAATAACTTTTGAGTTGCTTTATAACCCACTCTCCCCTTTAAATGTCTTGCATTTTCTATTTTATGCTTATATATCCATTTTTTAGAGTTACCACAATCCTTTTTAGCATCTTTACCAAATAACAAATCTAAATTTTTGTGAGGTTTGTTATCTTTCTCACTAAATAATGGAAATGCACCTTCAATAGTAGTAAACTTCATATCTTCTGCTCTAACCGCAAAACACCCCCTATAAACCTTTTTGCAGGGCAGTTTTCTTTTTTTAGTTTTTCATTACAACTATCAAGTTCTCCCCATACGTCCCTAAAATCTTTGAGCGAATAATAACCAACGATCGAATATTTATATTCATTATTTCTATATTTTTCTAACTTACCATAATATCTTGTTACAAAAAATATGTATTTTCTTTTTCTTTTTTTATTTACGCAAATATTCCTTCCATTCCTATTACAACAGGCATTTTCACCATAAGTTAAGTCTTCATAATGAGGTTCTTGTTTCCCACCATTACCGTCTGGAGTTTTTTCAACCCTTCGTATTGGTAAGTTAGAAATTGTTGACGACCATAGATTGCACACATATCCTAACTCCTCTGGATTTTCTAATGGTTCCCAATCGGTCTTTTTTCCTTTCTTTATGTTTACTTGTTTCTTCGACTTACAACTTGAAAGTCTTTTACTAACATTTCTGCATTTAAGTTTTTTTGGTTTACAACCCATACTTATTCCTCCATTCTTAATCATCATAAAGATAGACACAATACGGGTCACACATTTCGGCAACAAAATAGATTTGCTTTTGCCTACTATGAAATGGTGAGCAACATCGCTTATTTTCAAAAGTTGCACAGTAAGTATCATTTTGTTTGTTATATTTATCACTGCACAAATAATCACCATTATACAGTTTGTACGAGCGTAAATCAATCTTGCGCACTTTGTACGAGCATAAATTAATACGGAAATCAACTTGTTTCAGATTCTTTGCAATTAGTGCGATATTTCCACCTGTAAGAATGTTTTTAGGAATATCCTTTGTTTCTTCTTCATTATTTTTTTCTTTGTAAAAAGCTGAAAAACCAGTGTCCTTTCCTCTTTTGCGGTAGTCCTTCATCCTCCTCTGACACTCAAATGGTCTATAAGCATTTTTTTCTCCATCTCCACCACGCCATTCAAGCCTTTCCTGTTTATAGGTTTTTGCCATAACTAGCCAAACTTTGTCTTTGGACACTTTAACAAATTTCTGGACGAGCTCGGGCATAATCTTCATTCTATTGAATCCCCACCAAAATTTCCCACAGTTATCATCATTTTCTTTATTTCGTTTCAAAACCCACCAAAGCGGTTCATCTTCATAGTCACCAATCTTAGTAAACACTACTGACTTTAAATCCTCTGGTTTGATACTTTTGTCCAATTCGATTTCTTCTTTTGGATTCCAAACCCTTTTCATATTAACACCTTATCTTGTTCATGTTATATTTCATATCCTCTCCCAACCCCCGGACACTC
>CAYZVE010000235.1:0-1685 GCA_964481805.1 uncultured archaeon
GAAGTGATATTCCACCAGCACTTGAGGCAGGAATTAAGATGATTTACATACCCTGTGAAACATGGGCCTATGAAAGAAAACATGAGAAAGTACAAGAAAACCCCAGATTAATAACTTTTCAGAAAATTATTGAAATTAAGAATAAATATAATAGTTTAATTTAAATCTTGTTAAGTACAATAGTTTTTAGTGACTAGAACAAACTGATGGGGACATTTCTAAAACGACGAAAACGAACGAGTGGGTGGGGCGGACGAACGAAAACGGAGAATATCCGATTTAAAAAGCCAAACATTAATAAAGACTCAATATTCTATTATATATATGAAAGGGGGAATTTTCTTTAATCACGAAAAACTGAAAATCATCTGTGAAGATGTGTTCTCAACAGATAAAATTCCTGATGAAAGTGTTGACTTAATTATTACATCTCCGCCATATAATGTAGATATAAAGTACAATTCACATAATGATAAGATTACTTATGAAAAATACTTGGAGTTTAGTCATAAATGGTTATCTAGATGTTTTAAGTGGTTAAAAGATGATGGAAGATTATGCCTTAATATTCCATTAGACAAAAATAAGGATGGTCAACAGAGTGTTGGTGCAGATTTTACAACAATAGCAAAAAAAATAGGATACAAATATCATTCTACAATCATATGGAATGAAGGAAATATTTCACGAAGAACTGCTTGGGGTTCTTGGTTAAGTGCATCTGCTCCTTATGTGATAGCACCAGTAGAACTTATTATCATTTTATATAAAAAAGACTGGAAAAAGAACGAGAAAAAAGAATCTGATATAACTAGACAAGAATTTATGGATTGGACTAATGGTCTATGGACTTTTTCCGGGCAAAGCAAAAAAGGAGCCGGCGGTCATCCTGCACCCTTCCCTGTTGAATTACCTAAAAGGTGCATTAAATTATTCAGTTTTGTTGGCGATGTTGTATTAGACCCATTTATGGGAAGCGGTTCAACATTAATAGCAGCTGCATCAAATAATAGAAAGGCGATAGGTATTGATATAGATACAGAGTATTGTAATATAGCTAAAAAAAGAATAATTGCTGAAGCTAATATTTTAGAAAAAAAACTGAATGAAATGTCTATCAAATCATAAAGGCGATGAAAATGGTAAAAAGCAAAGAAGAAATGTCTCAAGCTGACTTGATTATGGAATATTATAAAAAACATCCTAAAAGAGAGATTCCTCATCCAGAAATTGTGGATTGGGTGGTTACAGAATATAAAAAAAGAACGGGAAAAGTTTTTAGAGACCCTGATAGGGCTATTAGAAAACTGTCGCAGGAAGGACAACTTATCAAAATAAGTAAAGGAATTTACAAGTATGATCCTGATTTTGTGAATAATAGAATACTTGAAGATTTTACACCAGCACAAAAGGAGGAAATATTCAAACGAGATAATTATAGATGTGTGATTTGTGGCAGAGGTAGAGCTGACGGAGTAGAAATTCAAGCAGACCATATAAAACCAAAAGAATTAGGCGGAAAAGCAGAGATAACAAATGGACAAACTCTATGTGCACAACATAACTTTCAAAAAAAATATTATAAACAAACGGAAACTGGAAAAAGAATGTTTATTAGATTATATGAATTAGCGAAAAACAATAATGATAAAGAATTAATGAAATTCTGTGAAGATGTTTTACAA
>CAYZVE010000236.1:0-1648 GCA_964481805.1 uncultured archaeon
TCAACTTCTGATTCTCTAGCAGTCACTTCATAGAAATAGAGTATTCCAGAGGTTGCATCTCCATCATAATTTTCAAGATATTCAATTACTGCGTCAGCCAAATCCATAACATTTTTAGCCTTTAAATCTGGGTCATTGGCATTTATTGCAAAAACGTGAGCGGAAAAGGGATAAACAACATATAATCCGTGAGTGTTCAAGGCTATTTTTCTTCCATAAGCAATGTCAGTAAATCTACCAGTTCCAAGTCTGACAGTAACTAATGGAAGTCTTGATTCTTGTAATTCCCAATTTTTCAACCGCCAATTGCCAATAACATGATGCCATTCACTAGGAGAAGTAATTGGAGTCAAACTTGCGTCTGCATCTTCAATTATTGAGATTATCTTTTCTTTGACCGTTCTCATGTGACCTACTATGGACATTTACTATCACCTTTTTATCTGTAAGCTCCGAACCCAAAGCCTGCTAATATATCGTAAGCCTCTCTTCGGAGTCTAGTTCTTACGACTTCAAGAGTTTCCCTGTCAGGTCTCGTGTCCATAGTTTCAGCCATTTGTTCAAATCCAGTTATTTGTTGTCTATGACCAATCAAATAATCAACAAGCAATGCTCCTGCCAATTTAGATGATGCAAGTTTTATATCAACTGGAACATCTGCCTTGAATGGGTCATAACTAAAAGTAATTTCGATTTCTCCATACGGGTCTGAAGCAGGATTGCACCAACAGATTAATCCTTCTGGATGTGTCCAGAAATATCCATCATTAAAACAGAAATTATCAAAATAAACCGTGCAAGCCTTATCTGACAATATTTCAATTTTTTGACATAATGCGTCGCTCCAATCTATTGAACCAGTATTGTCAGACATTTGAAGTGCGACTATTTGCCAAGTATCATTCTGCGTCAAAGTAAATGTTTGATATTCGACATTTTCATTTATATCATAGAATTTTATAGTAAACGTTGCAGTTTTGTCATTCGTTCTAAACCAGAATCCAACATAATCCCAAGGATATATACTCCGTTCAAGATTAGCATTCATTGGAAAATAGAAACTTCCAGCGGCTGAAAAAATTGCTTTAACACTTGCAGTTCCACATTTCTTTATAGCTGTTTCCTTAGAGAGTGTTACGGCTGTGCCAGTCATATCAGTTACATCTTCCGTGAGACTATCACAGTTCTTTGGATATGGCAGTTTTACTCGTCCAGAGCCATCATACAATGCAAAAACTTCTTCAACGCAATCTTCAGGGTCATAAGCACTAAAAAATTCCTCTACATCTTCATATGGACCTAATTCAACGGTTTTATTTTTGTTGAACTCATGATATTCTTTTCTAATTGTTATTGGGATTTTTAAGAGACGTTTAATTTTCAAATCGGCTTCGGAAATGTAACTTTCAATTAAAGTTGTGACTTGTGCTTCAGTTTTGCTAGAAAGACTCTGAACTATCGTAGTATTCATTCCAGTCGATTCGTAAACATTATCTTCGCTACTATAGACCATTTTTAACGACACCTTTCCTTAAAGGAATCGTGTCCTAATGGGTTCATATCAAAACAACTATTTAAAACTTTCCCTAACCATTATCAATTTATGTTATTTCATAAAAGTGAAATGGAATGGATTAAATTCAAAAAT
>CAYZVE010000237.1:0-1646 GCA_964481805.1 uncultured archaeon
AATTTGATGGGGTAGAAAATGTAAATGTGAATTATGCAAATGAAAAAACAGAAGTGGAGTTTGACCCTGAAAAAGTCAGCATTCAAAAAATCAGGAAAAAAATAGAAAATGTTGGTTATGAGCCCAAAGAATGGGGGGATAAAGAAAAAAAGGCGGGAATTTTTAGAAAAATATTTGGTGAGTGAATGAAAATCAAGGAATATAAACTTCCCATAATAATAACGATGCTGGTTATTATACTAGGTACATTTATGTACTTTGTTATGGGAAGAAATGATTCAATGAATTCCGACAGCTCTGTATATGAGAATATAAAAATCAAAGCGGTTTACACGCCAAAAGAAGAAATCAAACTCTTTGCACTCGCAAGAAACAATGCCCTTGCAAATTACAAGGCGCTTGAGGGCAAGCCAATACCAGAAACTGACGGGATAGTATTGGGATACGCCGAAGCTGAGGCAATGAAAAAAGAAAAATTATTTTCAAAAATAGATGATCAAATTAATTTATTTGGGATAAATGCAGCTGTAGGCGGAATACTTGAAAAGACAGAATCCCCGGTTGATAATTTCTATTTTTTAAGTGAAAGCCAGTACAATAAACTGGATGGGGAAGAAAACAGGGTATTTGTAAAAATAAACGAAGAGGGTGCTCCAAAAATGTTTTACTTCCAGAATACTGGAGAAAAATTTATTTCTGGGCTTAAGCTGTCAGAAGGCAGCTTTTCAGATTATAAAATTCATAATATGGTTGGCAAAAAATATTATCCTGTAATATTAGGAAGCAGCGGGGCTGAGGCAATGAAAAAAGAAAAATTATTCAGCAAACCTGGCGATATAATTAGCGAATTTTTTGGCAATGATATTATTATTGTTGGAATACTTTCACCGACAAATACCAGCATGGATATAATGCATATTGCACCGCTGGATGCAAACCAACTAATTGACAAAGGTGATTAAAATGAAAAAAACAAACTTACAAGTAACAGGAATGCACTGTGCGAGCTGCGCAATATTGATAAACAAATCCCTCTCAAAGAAAGAAGGCGTAAAGGAGGCTAATGTAAATTACTCGACAGCAAAGGCCGCCATATTATTTGATGAGTCTGTTGTTTCTGAGCAAGATTTAATTAAGCTGATCAACGAAAAGGGCTATGGGGCATTTATAAGCGATGGGAAGCTTGACAATGAATTGCAGGAAAAACTCCAGAAAAAAGAGATCCAAAACCTATCAAAATTGTTTATTCTGAGCCTTGTTTTTACAATTCCTCTTTTTATTATAGGCATGGTGTTAATGTGGTTCGATGTTATGGTTCCTTACAAGGACTTCATATTATTTGTCTTGGCAACACCAGTGCAATTTGTAGTGGGGAGCCAATTCTACAGAGGAGCGTGGATCTCACTAAAAAATAAGACTGCGAACATGGACACCCTAATCGCAATAGGCACAACTGCAGCATATTTATTCAGTGTTTATGTTATATTCTTTGAACCAAGCCTCGGCCAATACTTCGAAACATCATCAATCTTGATAACGCTCGTTGTGATGGGCAAGCTGCTTGAAGCCAGATCAAAAGGAAAGACTAGTGAAGCAATAAAAAAATTAATGGGGCTTTCTCCAAAGATAGCAGCAGTTATTAGAAA
>CAYZVE010000238.1:0-1641 GCA_964481805.1 uncultured archaeon
ATATTAAATGTTTATCCTACATACCCGAGTGCTTCTAATTTTTTTATTGTTTCAGAATCTTCATTTTGTGAAATTTCTATTTCATTATCTATTTCATTAATATAAAACGTGTAATTTTGTCTAATTTTCAGAACTAAACCCTTCAAGTAATTGCACATTGCGACATTTTCATATGCCAAATTAAAATTTTCTTTGGAGTCATTTATTATGTAAAACAACTTTTCATTTTTAGGATTGCATTCATCCGAAGAACCATAAGTCATCAATTTCCATCCGTCTTTAATTATTGTTGATGCTTTATAACGTTCAGCGAATTGAATATAGTCCTCTCGATTGCCATCAAAAGCATTTTTTCCGCTGAAATTAAAAGGTGTATTTAAACCAGTCCCTTCTAGAATTGTCGGCGCTATGTCTAAATTAGATACAGGATAATTTATTGTTCCGCCCTTATGTTTCGGAAAATAAATAATCAGCGGGGTGTGGATTCCTTCATAATAAAGGGGGCCATGATCAAAAAACTCATGCTCTCCTAAAATTTCCCCATGGTCAGAGGTTATTATTACAATCGTTTTTTTTAGTAATCCTGATTCGTTGAGATAGTTTAATAGCATTCCCAGCTGTTCATCAGCGTAATAGATATTTCCATCATACGCGTTTTTCAGCCATTCTATGTCTTCTGTATTTAGATATATTTCTTCTCCAAAAAGGGTGTATTCTGTCCGGTTCTGTTTTTTTGAAGCGTTATTTGCAAGCAATTCCTCTATTTTTTGGTCATAATACTGTCTTGATTCATTCAGTTCATTTAATGCCTGATTGCTTTCATTTGTGCTATTAAATTTTTCAAATACTCTTAATGGCGGATTATACGGCGAGTGAGGTTCTCTGTAGTATACCCACATAAAAAAGGGTTGTTCACTACTTTTATTTAATAGATTTATGGCTCTTTCTGTGGTTGAATCTGCAAAGCAATAGAAACCGCCGTTTTCTGAACATTTTTCATCAAAAGTTTCAAAGCCCTGAGAAAATCCTCGTTTTGACCCAACCATTGAATAGCTGATTATTCCGTAAGTATGATAACCTTTTTGTTTAAGAATTTCAGCAATCGTTACAGGCGCTTCTTTTAAGATTCCCGCCCTTCCGTCAAGAATTACGCGCGTTAAATTATTAGTGCTGGGAAGTTGTGAAGTAAGGTAAGAAGGTACGGAAAAAAAAGTATTGCCGCTTTGGCTAATTGAATTATTGAACACATATGAGTTTTTTGCAAAATTGTCTATGTTTGGAGAAGTGTTTTTTCCATATCCATAAATTCCAAGATGGTCTGCTCTCAAGGCATCTAGATTTATTAAAATAATATTGCAATCAGGGCATTTAAATTCATTTTTTTTTGTAGAATTAACGCGTAATAAAATAGTAATTAAACTTATTACTGCAATTATTATTAAAATTGCAGATAGGAAATAACTTTTTTTTAATTTCATTCTACTTTTTTTTAATTTCATTCTAATTCCTGCCTTCCAATCAAGTTAAAGAAGTAGTATATAAAACTTCTTTAGGAAAGATTTATTAATGCTCTTTCCAAGATAAGTGGCATGGCGCTTTCGCAGGAAGAACTTTCAAAGATGAGCCCTGAAGAGATTCGGG
>CAYZVE010000239.1:0-1623 GCA_964481805.1 uncultured archaeon
AAATAGTATTTGTTTTACGCCATATTTAAGCCTTGCTTTCTTACTTTTCAATAGTTAAAGTTCTTGATTTTTGGCTGTAGGATTAGTTTTATCTGCATCATCTTTGAACAAACTCGACATTATCATACCCGATTTTTCTTAATTCTTCTACCAATGTTCTGGCTATATCATTATCACTTGGGTAATTTGAAAGGATTCTTAGCAAATCTATGCCTTTATAATGAAACCTAATTTCTGATTTAGGTGTTTCTGGGGCTCGCCTTAATTCTGCCACCCAATAACCCATTTCAAGCTGACCCCGAGGTCTATGCTCCCCAAATCTTTCCGAGAGTTTTATAAATTCTGGAACCCAGCTTTCATTTTGACCTGGATGAAATGTATATTCAACTACTTCCCAAAGACTTTTTGACATAATATTACCTGGCATTTGTTTTCACCTTATCCTACATTTAAAGCTTTCTTGATTCTTGTGTCTTCCATCCCATAGAATTTCGTTGAATTTAAATTCCCCCCTTCAAACTCTAAACGGACAAGATAATTACCTAGAGCCATTTCAAAAGCGGTCACAGTTATTGGAGTTGGCTGTCCATCTAAAACTAATGTTCTTGTTCTCACACCTTCTTGTAGATCATGATAACTGGTTAAAGGCACTTCGTTAGTGACTGAACTATCAGAAGCAAGGTAACCCAATGAAGTGATTTTATAACCTAAATCCAACAATTTATCAACACAATCATTTACGTTCATCGTTTTTCACCTTATTTCTGAAGGCATTTATTTCACTTTGTTTCTATTAAGGTAGCACACTCTGGTCTGATCTATAAACTGTGCCTAAATCAAAATTATCCGAGGTGACAAATACACTTGTACCAAGAAGATCATGTCCTATCTCTGCTGCCATAGCATCCCAGGCTGGAGTAAGTGGAGTTACAACGCCATATCTAATACCTTGAAATTCATGACTTCCTTTATTTATTTCATATTCTATAGGCGAAGCTAATCTTACTCTCTGACCTTCATTAGAGGGTGTACCTTGAATTAAATATTTTCCTTCATTTAAACTCAATAAAACTTCTGGTTTACTATCATCAGTCAAAACTGCTAGTCTTGCTAATTCCTGAAAAGTTTTAATTTGTGGTAGTGTTGTCATTTTTTTCACCATTATTCAATCCGTTATTCCCAACATGGTTTTGATATCTATCCTTCCCTGGCTTGCTTCTATATTCCCTATTTGTTGAAATGTTAGGTCATCGCTAGAATCTCTTTGTCTAACTTGTCCTTGATATATTAACACTCTCTGCAACCCATCTGCATATGTTACTTCATGGATTATTGCATATGGAGGGATTCTATCAAACCCTTTATTGCCAACACCAAAATATCTTTGCCTATATTTTAGACTGCCATCTTCAGTAGTTCTTTCTCCTAAATCAACACATTTAGGTTTATCATCAATCAATGGAAACGCTACAGCTGAATTAAAATAAGGTTCTTGATCAATTCTTGGTATCATTTTATCACCTATCTTTACTACTATACAGAAGCAAAAGTATTTAAGCTTTCTGGGACTCAATAGATTTTTCTCCTTTCAACACCTCAGCCTCTTCCGTTAAGATTTTTATA
>CAYZVE010000240.1:0-1621 GCA_964481805.1 uncultured archaeon
TAGCATGTGCTGCAAGTATCTCAAGTACAATTTCAATAATGATTAATTCATTTTTATTCAGGTAGCATCAAACGAGGAATGAATTGTGGAGATATAACTTAGGATGGAGTTCTAGAAACTTTTAGAAAAAGTTTCATCAAAATATAAAAATAACATTTTTGTTCAGGGAGTTAACTTAATATTTCTTCTAAATAATTTAAAAATCCTAGATAATTACTTTTGCCATAATGAAAGATTTTTGACATGTTAGTCATTGTGACTTCTACATTTTACAAGATTATACACTTTATTAATCATGAACCTAATTTTAACTTTGAACGTACTGTTTCTGCACTACAATTTAATATCTCAGCGACTTTTCTGTAACTCTTAAGAATACCATAAAGTCGATAAGCTTCTTCAATATCAATATCAATAGGTGTTGATCTAGGACGAGAATACACACCAGCATATCCCAACCTTGAACGTACTGTTTCTGCACTACAACCCAATATTTTAGCAATTTCACCATGGGAGTTCCCAGCACCATAAAGTCGATAAGCTTCTTCAATATCAATATATTTTCTTGGATTGGGTGGTTGTTTAGTTCCATTAGCATATGCTAGACGCATTGCAGTTTCAATACTTCTTAATTTCCATCCAAGCCCTTTAGCCCTATCACATAAAGTACTTATTGGTACCTTTCATTTTCTTTGAACAGGCGGACAAACTGAGTTTCTTTGTATAATAGAATTCATAGAATTGTTTCATATCGATTTGTCTCATAACCTTAAACTACTATTGAAGTTTAAATTATCATCGTTCCCAAAAATATACAAAAATCCATCACTCTAGGGGTATGGGACGACTATTTAGCAACTCCCAATCCCTCAGCGTGTTCTAGAAACTTTCAGGAAAAATATAAAACTTTGAAATAAAAAATGATAATCAAAGAGAAATGTGAATTACATTTTTATATAAAAACGATATTTTTATTCAGGTGATATAATGATAAGACAAATGTTAGGAATATTTGATATAATTTGCGCTATAATTCTCATAGCTTCTTTTTTCATACCAAATTCTATCATAAGAATAGTTGCAATATATTTAATAATAAAAGGTGTTTTATTTGGCATACTTCTAGCTGTAGGGTTTGGGGGATTGAATTTTGTTAGTATTATTGACGGTATTATTGGAGTGTATCTTCTTTTGGGTTTTAGTGTCAATTTTTTTAATGTTGTATTCTTTATATTTTTAATACAGAAAGGGTTGTTTAGTTTGTTTTAGTTTTTTATTTTTAATTTACTTCCATATATTTGTTCTGTTGTACGTTTTTGATATTTAAGTCTTTTTCGTTCATCCTCAATTCTCACTTCAATTTCTCTTCCTTCTTCATCTTTTAAAGTTAACCTTCTTCCTCCACCCATATCTTGAGGAAATCGGCTATATAAATTTAGTTTACTTAGTACCACTTTTGTAGGAATTTGATAGTCGTGAATTAAGTGTAAAATCAGAGTACCATTCAAAATTCCCTCTCTAAATTCTTCTCTTTCATATGTTACCATCAAATCACCTTAATATTATAGATATTAATCTTAAATTTGGATATTAATCTTAAATTGTTTTATTTTCTACAAAA
>CAYZVE010000241.1:0-1605 GCA_964481805.1 uncultured archaeon
TCTATAGCGAGCGACTTCAGATATTGCGAGCGGTGACCAGTGGTTCTTGACACTTCAAGTTCATAAATACTCCCAGAATAAGAGGAATAGTTGGCAGCAACAGAAAAAATAATTTTTAAAAGAGAACTATTCACTGGATTAAATGAAATGTCCTTTGTTTTATGAATGCCATCTGAAATACCCATATTTTTACCAAGAAAAGTTTCATTATTGTAGTAATAAATACTATGTGTTGGAGGAATATTCGCAGAAGATTGTGAAAAAGAATAATCTAATTTTATACGGTTTACATTATCAATCTCTGGAAATTCTATCATCAATGAATAAAACCCTTCATTAAAACTAGTTCCATTACCATGACTGCCATCATTGATACGTTCTGGGTAAGGTACGGATCCCCCACTGGTGGAAACAACTCCTCCATTATCATCTAGGGCAATGTTTTTCAATGTTGATCCAAATGTTTCAAAACCACAAGAATCAATAGCCTTAACTTCCCAAAAGTAATTTAAAGAACTCAAATTAAAAAAAGTATAATTGCTTGAAGTTAAATTTTCAACAATTAAAGGATTCGATAAATTTAAGGTTTCATATAAATAAAACATATACATTATATTTTCAAGAGGAGATGGATGTATTGAATCCTCCCAATCAAAATTAAGAACAGAGTTATTTACAACAATATTCTCTCCAGGAAATAGGAGGAAAAAAGGACTAGGGAACCCAAATTGACTATTAGGAAGCGTACTTGATATAGCCATTAGTCGGTCCTCTGTAAATCCATAAATAGTATAATAATAATCTTTACAAGGGTCTGAATTAATTATTTCATAATTAGTTGCATTGGCAGGTAATTCTGCAATTACTTCTGCACTTTGATAATTGTGCTCTGTCCGGAAAGGACTTTTTAACAAATAATTTGATTCTTTTAGAGCTTAAAAAGACAAATCAACCTTCAAAATATGCTAACTCCGGACAAAGCAGATAATTGCTTAAATTTATATTATCATTTTCCTTCCTTAAAACAGTAAGAGTATATAATTCAGTTTCGTTGAATTCATCCCAAGTAAGGTTTACATTAGAAAGATTGTTCTGTGAAAATTTTACATTTAGATTTTCAATAAAAAAAGGAATTATTGTAGTATAGGCCGGAGCAGCCGCAGATAAACCACTAGATCCAGATTCGCAATGATGAACAATCTGAAAATCATTGTTCCCAAAAGGTAAACTAAGAGTGTTATTTAATGCATAAGCCACAATTGATTGTTGATAATTAGTATTATTAATATCTAAAACAGGTGTATAATTATTTGGATAGTAAGAAGTCCAGTTTAATTCTAGGTAGGGGACATTTTCAAAGTCCATCCAACTGGCATAATAACCGTCTCCATTATAATCATTTTTGGTTACACCAACGCTCCAGGAGGTGCTATCCCCTGGACGTATATAATGTCTTGATTCAGAATAACCAATCCCGCATAATGCTAAAAGATTACTTAAGAGATTTACAAAGATTACAAAAACCAAGACCACAAAAACAAAACTCTTTTTTTTTCACCATGTAATATTATTAACAACATTAGCTTATAAATTTTCCTTTTCTTG
>CAYZVE010000242.1:0-1585 GCA_964481805.1 uncultured archaeon
ATAAGAATTTTCACCCAACTGTTAAGCCTATTAAACTTATGAGTTATCTGGTTACTCTTGGCAGTCGTGAAGGCGATGTGGTTCTTGACCCTTTTGTTGGTAGTGGTTCAACTTGTATAGCGGCTAAGATGTTGAATCGTAAATGGATTGGCATTGATTGTTTTCTAGAATATTGTCAAATAGCAAGTGCAAGACTTGAAAATTGTGAAATAGTTAAACATGGTGATATTAAAATAGGTGAGCCTGATATTGATAAACAATATAAACATAGAACTTACGGAGAATATCAAGGAACCCCAGAACATGCAACAAATATGACTCTTTATGAAAAATACTTAAAGGATACGAAAGAGAAACCACAATCTTTAATAGATACAAAGACAGAAGTTATACAGAAAGGTATATGTCCTAAATGTGGAAGTAAAATGTATAAGGGAAAACATGGTTATTATTGCACGAATATAAATTGTGACTGGAGAAAAAGCAAATGATGAAGTTAAAATTTAATTGTTTAAATTGTAAACAAGAATTTTTTTACTATTATCAAAAAAAATTCTGTTGTCAAAAATGTCAACAACGATATTGGCGGAAGAGCCATAAAGAACATCTTAGAGAATATATGATTAAATGGAAAAAACTTAACCCAGACAAAATAAAACAATACGTTATAAAGTTTCGTAAGAAATATGGAAGTCTATATCAAAGAAAACATTATTATAGAATAAAAAATGAAATTTTTACGCTTTTAGGAAGTAAATGTTCAAAATGTGGATATAGTAAAGATTGGAGAGTTTTACAAATTGACCATGTTTATGGAAGAGGAGATGCAGACCGAAAAATAAAACTTGGGTCTTATAAATATTATAGAATGATTCTTTCAG
This sequence comes from uncultured archaeon, assembly GCA_964481805.1. GTDB lineage: Archaea > Aenigmatarchaeota > Aenigmatarchaeia > CG10238-14 > CG10238-14 > CG10238-14. Next base: position 882 of record CAYZVE010000242.1, read on the forward strand.
AATTAAAGATGGGTTCTAAGAATTATCAATTGTTGTGTGCAAATTGTAATATTCTTAAAAAATATGAAAATAACGAACTTAATCAATTTACCTATAAAAGAAGGAATTATTAATGCAGTATTGGTTTTCGGCAGATTTTCATCTAAATCATAAAAACATATTACGTTATACGAATCGTCCATTTAAAAATATAAACGAAATGAACTATGTTTTAATAAAGAATTGGAATTCGAGAGTGAAAGCCGAGGATACCGTGTTTTTCTTAGGCGATTTTGCATTTGTTAAAAATAAACAGGAAATAGATTATTTTAGAAATCAATTAATAGGAAAAATAATTTTTTTGAGGGGAAATCATGATAATGGTTGCTTTAAACCTTGTATTCATGATATAAGTATTTATCTTGGCGGAAAACATTTATTGTTGGTTCATCGTCCAGAAGAAAGTGCTTATGGCTATGATTTATGTCTAGTTGGTCACGTTCACCAACATTATAAGTTTCAAACATTAAAATTTAAGAAATACCCAGCATGGGATGTTTGTAATGTAGGAGTAGATGTTTGGTCTGGAATGCCAATTACAATAAATGAAATATTTAAAGAATATAAGGTATGGAAGAGAACTGGAATACAAGATTTAGGAAACTGGCATTTAAGTGAAAAGAAAACAGTTATAAGTAAGGATGCTCCAGTTGATATAAATGAGA
>CAYZVE010000243.1:0-1583 GCA_964481805.1 uncultured archaeon
CACCCCCTATCAATGAACTAAATATCTATCCAACCTAACCAACTTAATAAACCAAGTATCTTCCAAATAACCCACATAACCACAACAATCAAAACCTTAAACAATAAAACCAATACAATCAAATAGGCAATAAACAATAATACACAATACAAATTATTTAATTTCTTTTCCTTTACCACAATATGCCCTCCACTATCCTTGACTTTTTCTATGTTGTCTCAATTTCATTATTTTTAACAGAGTGCTTTATAATATTTCTTTCTGTGATCCACTCCTCAATTATCACAATTTTATCATACTTAAATGCTTCCTTGAACACTGCCAACGCTTCCCGAGCCGTCCTTGCCTCCATCAAGGTTGATCTATTTTTTTGCTCTAGCTTATAAATAATATAATACTCTCTTGAACTGCTGAAATATGGAGGTATCTGTTTCATCCATTTCTCCTTATTTAATATAAACTTTTATCTTATCTAAATATCGTTTTATGACTACTGTATTGTCATTTCTCCTGCTCTTTATTTTTGCATCTTTTGACTATATATTTATCGTATTTTTATCCGACATCTTGCCTACTTGGGAATTATCCGACATCTTTTTTATTTTAGTGTTTTTTACATATCTAACATTTCTATCCAAAACATTAATATCTTTATCAATCAAAAAACATTCTTTGAATACTTTTTTTAATTCTTTTCTTACAATGTAAAACTTCTCATTCTTGTTAATTTTTCTCTTCCATAGTCGCCTCCTAAAATTATTTAATCACTCCTTTAATTTTTAAATCTTTTTTTATTTTATTAATTATCTTGCGTGATGTTGTTTTATCTTTTTTATCCTTAACAGAGTTTCCCAACTCTTTAATATTACTATTACTATTACTATTAAGATTCATATTAAGATGGTGTCCCTCTGTATCCTCCCCTGTCCTACGGACTTCAATTAAGTAATCACTATCAACAATAACATCCCTTTTAAACACATCTATGAACTTTTTAAGCAGGTCTCCGTTCTCTTTTAATTCTTTAGTCGCTATATTTGCGTGGTAATTTCTCGGTTTTATATCAGGGTATCCAAATTCGTGTGCAGTCTTGTCTCCTTTTTTTCTATTACATCCAGAACAACTTGTAGTAAGATTTAGGTAATTTGGCTTGCCTCCCCTGCTTTCAGGATGTATATAATCAATCTCTAAATCTTTATCTTCATTTATCTCCTTATTACAATATGAACATATAAATCTATCCCTCACTGCTATGGCTTGTCTTTGATTTAAAACAAGCAATGCCTTGCTACCGTCAATATTTGCAATTCCTAATATATGAGATGGCACTTTTTTTAATTCTTCTGATATACCCTTTTTAATACTTTCATTGTCTTTTTGATACTTTATAAAGTTTTTAATAATGATGTATCCATCAACAAAGAAAATCTTATTATCATCATTAAACCTTTTTAAAAGTAATGTAATTTGTTGTTCTGATATCCCTGTGTCAAATACCATTCTCTTTAGTGATATTTCGTAAACTCCACAAATGTTTGTTAATGCATTAGTTAGAAAGTAAAGATAGAGTAACTTTGCATTCG
>CAYZVE010000244.1:0-1581 GCA_964481805.1 uncultured archaeon
ATGTTGAAAAAGTGTTTATAAAAACAGGCTCTACACTTCTTGATTATGCTTTAGGAGGCGGATATCTTTTTGGTCGTATTATTAATATTATTGGTGATCAAAGTACAGGCAAGACGCTTTTAGCATTACAGGGATCTAGGAATATGCAGATGAGGAATAAGGGTTTTGTTGTGTTAGATGATGCAGAAACTGCTCTTGATGAAATACGTGCAGTAAAAGTTTTTAGATTAGATCCTGATGATACTTTTTTATCATTATTTGATGATAAACCTTGTAGTGAGACTGTAGAAGATTTTTATAAGTCAATTATAAAAACTTGTAGAAAGAGTATTAGGGAAAAACGTCCTTGTCTATATGTAATTGATAGTTTAGATGCTCTTGGTACAGAACGAGAAATGGAAGAGTTGGAACCTGGTGGCGGTAAGAAAAAGAAAGAGAAGGAGAAAGGACAAATTGAAGAAGATATAAATGAAAGAATTGAGAAGGTAAAGAAAAAAGATGAAGATGATATAGAGGCAGATTTTTCTATGCGTACGAAACTTGAGAAAGCACAAAAACTTTCTGATATTTTAAGACGTATTAATAAACAGTTGAAAAGGGCTAAGGTAACTTTAATAGTTATTTCTCAAACTAGATCTAAAATTGGTATTATGTTTGGGGATAAAACAACTATAAGTGGTGGTAAAGCTTTAATGTTTTATGCATCACAACGTATAAAACTGGCTGAAATAAAGAAGATATCAAAAGGTAAGAAAATAATAGGGATATGGATACGGGCAAAGATTATAAAAAATAAAGTTGCAGAACCGTTTCATGTAGTAGATTTTCCTGTGTATTTTAATAAAGGGATTGATGACCTTGAGTCATGCGTAGTTTTCTTGAGAAATAATTCTAAATTAATTGGAAGGGAAAAGTATATTTATAAGGATAAAGAGTTTGATTCACAGGATGATTTTATAGAATTTTTAAGAAGGAAAAGGAAAGCAGCTGCTGGTATAAGAAGGATGGTAAAAGAAATATGGGAAAAGAAATTTGCTGTATAGGTAGCAGTTCATCTACTTTGGCAAAGAGACCGCCTGCTAGATGGACGTGGCGAACTATATTTAAAAATATATGGTGGATATACTATTCTGTTAGAAGAGGTATTAGAAACATAATCACGTGGGTCCCAGTCATATGGTATGACGAAGATTATGACTGGGCATTCTTAGCACGAATTATGGAATTCAAATTTAGAAAAATGTCAATTAATTTTCGAGATAATGGTCATACAGTAGATTATTTAAAAGTAACGAAAGAATTACTTACTTGTGCAGAACTTTTAAAACGTTTACAAAAGGATGATATTAGTAATGAGAATCTGATGAATGAGTGGCAACATTCACTAGGTAGAATGATTGGTAAACATTTAAGAAGTTGGTGGGACTAAACGTGAGGAGGAGATAAAAAAGATAAAATAAAGAACTGATTATGAAGTATTTTTTGGTGATTTGAATTTGACAGAAGATTAAGGTGCACTTTGTATTATTCAGTCAGGAGATATTAAGGTTATATGGAGTAAGAAGAATCAACAGGAAGTAG
>CAYZVE010000245.1:0-1580 GCA_964481805.1 uncultured archaeon
GGTTTGGATTATTTTTTCAAGAAAGGTTTTAAAGTGAAGCTTAACAATGAATTTTTACCTATAAAGGAATATTGTAAAATCACATTTGATAGGAAAATAAGAAAGATGTTGGTTTCCTGATTTTATTTTCTGTTATACCAATTTTTAACCACTAATTCTAAGTCGTTTTCACCTATTTTCCCATCCTTCATTTTTTCAAATATTTCCATTGTGATTTCACTAACCATTTTTCTTACCTTTTCTACTTTATCAATTGAATCTTGCTTCAAGGGTGTGTTACATTTCCAACAAAATCTATTTTCCATACCGTTGAATTCACCACATTTATAGCATTTTACTGTCAATATTACAGGTGCTTTGTCATTTTCTGCTGGCTTTATACCATTCAAAATTAATATCTTGTCATCAACATCCTTACCCGAAAGGTGACTATAATATGACGGCATATTTGACTGTCTGGTCCATCCAAAAAATAATCGCATCTCTTGGTCTGACATGACCTTGGAAAGATGTGTAGCTCTAGTGTGTCTGAAAAGATGTGGATAAACCCTCTTTTCTATCCCAGCTCTTTTAGCTATCTGTGAAACTATGTAATGAAGGCTACTGTCACCCAAAGGATTTCCCTTATTGTTGCATGTTATGGCATAAAACAAAGGAGCTTTACTATCCCCATACATGTGAACATTCAACCATGTTTTTATATCAGGGACGCATGAAACGAGTCTTATGTGCCTGCTCCCAGTTTTCATCATTGCGGGTGTAGTGAAAATAGCACCATATTCATCGAATGCAAGGTCTCCTATCTTAGCGTCCAAAATTTCAGATGCTCTACAACCGCTTTCATAACATACAGAGACTATTGCACGGTCCCTGAGGTTGTCACATGTTTTTATCATTTTCTGTATTTCTTCCATTGTCAATATTATTGGTAATTGACCGTCATTCTTCCTCTTGCAACTAATCCAATCAACAACCTCTGGATAACCATCTTTGGGTGTCATTCCATACAACCACCTAAAAAATGGCTTTATCCTTCTTTGTATGTCCAAAGTATAAGATGTTGAATATTTCATTGACCATTCCCTAACAAATTTTTCTATGTCTTCCCTTTTCATCTCCATGCCGGGTTTTCTAACCTTCTCAAAAAAATAGATTAACTTGTTTACAACAATGGCAGAAGTTTTCAGTTTAAAACCGATACTCATTAAGTGGTCCCCATAACCGAGTGCATATTCCAAGTTCTTTCTGTATATAACACATTTTCTGTATCTTCTTTTGGTGTCCCCAAGCACAACCGTGACCTCCTTTTCATCTGTTTCAGTCAGTTTTTTCATTCTTTCCAAAAAATTCTTTGCCCAGTAGTCTACTTTTGCCGAATTTTTGAGCGTTTTAGGGTCGGTCATCTATTTCACCTACTTTCATTTTACTTAGAAAATTCAAAAATGATATTAACAGTAATATTATTTTCTGAAAAACAACAATATTATCTCGGATTTCTGATATTTTATTTAGCTGAAACAAAAAATGATAGGCATCCTTCCCGGAGCTGGAGAGTCGCAGGCTGGTGTTTTAGTGTCTGA
>CAYZVE010000246.1:0-1578 GCA_964481805.1 uncultured archaeon
ATAAAATTAGAGATTTTGATATTTCCGGCGGATTAACGCATGTAGAGCTCTTTATGGCTGATGATCCGACACTCAGTCCAAGAATGGCAATCGGAATGAACTGCGGATTTGATTTTGGATTTCTAAAGAAGCAGAAAAAAGATGTAAAGAAGGGATTTGTTGTAATAAATATTATAAACGAATCTGATGACGAGCCGGTTGATGGTATGATAGAATTTCTTAATGTCTCACTTCCCCCAATATTTATTGAGGAAGGTAATAGAAAAATAGAACTTCCTTCTGGAAAATACAAATTGAAGGCAATGTCTGATGAATGCGAAGTAATGATTCGTGATGTTGAAGTAAGGGCAGAAGAGACAAAAGTTATTTTTTTTAACATGGAGGGAATTGAAAAGTGCGGAACTCTTACAGGAAGAATGATTGACAGGACGACTGAAAAACCGGTGTTCCCGAAAATTGAAATTGAAGATATTGAATCAGATTCTATAGCAGTTGATAAAAGCACAGGTATGTATAAAATTGATTTGATGCCTGGCACTTATACTATCCGTGCGAAACTTGAAGAGTTCGCAGATTGGATTTATCATGCATCAATTGAAGAGTCAAAGGCTACTATAATGAATATTGATATGTTAAAGAAAGGTGGAAGGGTCTCTCTGAAGAATGTTAATTTCAAGTCAGGAAGTTCCAACCTTACAAAAGAGTCATTCCCCATACTTGATGATGCCGTTTTAGTTCTTACAGCAAATAGCAGTGTAAAAATAGAGATTCAGGGCTTCACTGACGACATAGGAGATGCAAATGCCAATCTTATACTTTCTAAAGAACGAGCAGAATCAGTTAAAGATTATATTGTATTTAAGGGAATTGATGAAAAAAGAATTCAGACGAAAGGATTCGGAGAGACAATGAACATTGCTGACAATGAGGCGAAAAAAATAAAGCTAAAAACAGGAGAATAGAGTTCATTATACTCAGTCAGTAAAAAAAAGTTATTCACATTTTTATTTCTTTTAAAGTTTAAGTTTATAAAAATTTTATAAAATAAATGCCAATGGATAGATATAATATATGTTTTGTCATATTTAGGGAGAGAAAAGTTATCCACAAACGCTATAAAAAAAATCTTTAAAAAATCGGACATACCCCCTTGACATAAGTGAATAATTTGTGTATAAATATATACAAGTATGTATAAGAAACTGAAAATATACAAAAAAACATAACAATACGAGGAATTTATGGCTGTATCACCGAAACAGATAGATGAAAATAAGCTATATAATGTATTGGAGGTATCTGAAATTCTTAATGTTACTGAACAGACAGTAAGAAAACATCTCCGTTATCAACTTCTAAAAGGGAAGAAGATAGGAAAGAGATGGTATATTGACGGAAAGGAAATTAAAAAATTTATTGAAAGTTAACAAAGGTGGTTTTATGGGTATCAAAAAAAGAAAGAAGAGTTTGTAGAAAATTTGTAACACTGTAAAAAAAAAAGAAAAAAATTTGTAAAATTTGTTATAAAAAAAAAAAATTAAAGTTTGAAAAGGGAAATTAAGAATTTTATTGAAGAAA
>CAYZVE010000247.1:0-1571 GCA_964481805.1 uncultured archaeon
ATAAAAATTCTTTAAACAAGATAAAAAGAGAAAGCGCTAATAATTTTGGAAGACCTTATAATGAAGTTATGAAGGAAACAAGGGAAAGATATTTTCAAAAAGTCGAGTTAAGGAATTTAGTAAGAGACTTTGAACCAGTTTAACATCTAGTAAATGTTAATACCATAGCTATAATAGATATAATAATAGCTAAAATACTAATTAATAAACTCCATTTCCCAGTATTTTGTATAGTTGGCAATCCTTCTTTAATTTTTTCCAGCGCTTTTTGTGAATCATATATCTCTGCTAATTGTCCGGTAATATAAAAACTATCACCTGAACCTATCAAGTTTTTATCCTTTGCAATAGGAAGGTACCTTAACTTCCAGCCCAGCTTCTGCCTCTTCTCTCCTTTTTCTCCATTGAAATTATGAACTTCATTATAAACTTCTAAAGAAGTATTTGAGAAACCCCCAACCTTCCCGTAATTTGGTGAAAAATATAACCAAATATCAAACCCCCCTGGATGATCTGGATTATCATGTTCTAGTTCTGGAAGGACTTTAATTTCATTTTCATACCCATCAATAGAGGCTAGATCTTGTGTGCAAGGCATAAAATAATCTAACCTGATTGAATTAATTGGAAACTTGCTTTCTGGATTAACAGTGTCAAACATCGATGAGATTTTAAAAACAACCCTTATTTCTGTACGCTCCCCTGGTTCCAAAGGTGCAGGAAGTGGCAAACGAATAATATTGCAGACGTTAGGTGTGTTTACACCTACCTTGAAAATACTATAGCTGATATCATTAAAAACTTTAACCTTTCCATTAACATCATCCTCAATAATACCAAAACTTCCCAGTTCTTGGGGTCTTTTTATAACTTCATACTTGTTTGTAGTTAGTATATGAGGGGAATTGAAAATAAGATTCTCATCAAAACATTCCTTATTTATAACATAAACCTCTGTAAGATTTTCAGCGGGGATTGCTATTCTTATTTCTCCCAAACTCTTACTAGAATCGGGAGCTACCTCCACTATAAACTGGCGTCTAAATTTAGCGTCTCCTCTATCATTCAGCAACCATATTCTATCAACGTATTTTATAACTCTACATTCACAGTCTACATCATTACGCGCCTTAAAAAAGCCAATTAGCAATTTTTTGTCCTTTTATTATAAAAAAATTCCTACCTTACATAAATAGGAATCTATAAAATATTACAAAAACCCTATTACATATTATTGGCTAATACAATAAATTAAATTAGTCAATATTAATTGTAATTCAAAGATATAACAAAGTAGAATTTATTGTTCTGTTTCTTTAAGCATTTTTTATTACTTTAATATTTTTAATACTTCTAATTATATAAGCATCTACAATATTTACAATATTAATATAATATTAGTATAACAAAATTTTTTAAACTTTTGTTAGTTTACACCATTAATAACTTTCTTGTCAAGTATTTTTAAATTTTTTTTAAAATTAGTTTACCCAATTCTTGCTATATAGTTCGCTTTATACTTGACACCCCAAAAACCCTGTTATATACTACGCTTCTGGTTTTTCCAAAAT
>CAYZVE010000248.1:0-1553 GCA_964481805.1 uncultured archaeon
CTCCTTTTTCATAATCAGAAACAATTATGGCATTGTATGTTTTTATATTTTGTTTTAGATATTCAAGACGATTAAAATAAAAATCGGGTCTAAAATAACCAGGTGACTCATTATCTGCTCTAAATACTTGATTAGTACCTAAATAATAGCGAGTCTTTTTTGTTGTGTTTATTTTTGGGAAATCTTTTATTTGAGCATAAGATAAGTTTCTTATTTTTGATAGTGCATTTTTAACTATTCGTCCTTCATTATCACCACCCAATACTCCAGCTAAAAATATATCAAAATCAGTACTTCTTGATAAAATCTCTGCAACTTTAGCCGCCCCCCCAAGTTCATATACTTTGCTCACTTGATCAAACAGGGTTATTGGTGCTTCTGGGGACAGTCTTGTAATAGACCCATAAATATATTCATCCAACATTATATCACCGATGACTAATATTTTCATTATATCCTCTATAATTCATCAACAATTCTTTTTAATATTGTAACTAAAGTATATTTTTCCTTATACAATTTATAACCCTCTTCACTAATTTTTGTTCTTAGTGTTTCATCAGCTAAAAGAATATTTATTTTTTCTAAACATTCTTCCGGTGTGTTAAACCAAGACATATGTAGTCTATCTTCAAACATATCTTCTAAATTAGGTATATACTGATTAAGTCCAACTGTTTTAGTGGCCATAGGATAAAAATATCTGTCAGAAAAATAAAGAGGAACATTATTCAATATATTTTGATTAATAACAATTTTAGCTCTATTTAATAAAGCGTTAAAATCAACATCAAATACGCCTGGTTGCACTTTTGATTTTAACTCTTGAGGCCACTCCCCGTTTCCATAAATTTGTATGTTTACACCTTTTTCAACTAAAAACTTTAACAGATCAATTCTCTCTTTTGAATGAGGAGTTCCCACAAACAGGACATCAATATCCTTTTCTCCTTCAATTGGAAAATAAGTATTCTCATCGGGAACAATAGGTAAAAACTCACATGGTCTCTGGGTTTGAGAAAATACCATAGATAGCATTTTAGGATCACCGGTACTCCAATAAGACATATTACAAATAGAGCTAAGGTCATGAAACCACTGTTCTACTTGACCGCGATTATCCACATACCAAACCGCTGTTTTACATAAGGGTTTCAGGACTATTATGTGCCTTAGTATATCAGGAATAACAGCCTGTCCCCCAGAAATAAGAATCAACTTGGGGTCATGTTGGATAGCTTTATTCAATATAAGGTTAGTTGCTTCAATGGGATTTGATTTAGCTACTTGTGCGCGAATATCATAAGGAATAACCTTAAAACCAAAACTCCTCTCCAACGTTCTTTTTATATAAATTTCATTTCTTAAGGCTCCCCCTGAGAAGTATCCAACCAAAAGAATTTTATCTTTCTTTTTGGAAGGGAAAAATATCTCATTATAAGCTTCTTCAGCCGTGTACCAAGAAGTACAAGGATTCTCACAATTACTCCAATTATCCATATATTGACAAGGTGAGCATGGTAACCCTTTATACAAGATATGTACATCTTTTC
>CAYZVE010000249.1:0-1549 GCA_964481805.1 uncultured archaeon
TATAAATTATGTTTGTTCTGAGTGTTATTGTCCTTTGTTTTGTAGTATTAATTAGAAAGGTGTTAAAATGGTAGAAAAGAAAATACCGGGGATAGGAAGAAAAAAAGATGATTTTAGTTTATTTTACACTAAATATAATAATGTTAAAACGGCTGATGTTGCATTGGACTTAAAAGATCCTATAGAAGAACATCACAAGCAAATGTTAGACTGTAACCTTTGTTTTGAAGATAGTCACAAAAAATGCTTTGGTTCTGGAAATACAAATCCATTATTTATGTTTATTGGGGATGAACCTTCTGAGTATGATGTTCAATCTAAGATATTTTCAGACAAGGTGGGTCAAAAAATAGAAGGCTTAATAAAATATTTATCAAAAGAAGTGAGTCTTTATAACAATGTGTATATTACTAATCTTGTTTTATGCAACAATGGGGACACAATAAAATGTAAGAAAAGATTAGAGAGAGAAATAGGTATTATTAATCCTAAAAATATAATTCTTCTTGGTAGTGACGTGTGTATTACTATGATGGGTAAAGAGTTACAGAAATTGAGGCTAGACTCCTCTTTGCTCATGATAAATAAATTTTATAAAACATTTGTAACTTATTCTTTAAAAGAATTATTTTATCATAATGGGGAAGTTAAATATGAAGTTAAGAAAGACTTAGACTTTATATTAAAAAACTATGAAAAAAGTAGCTGAGTTATATTATAAAAATTTACAAAAACATCCTGCCGTATTAAATTATTTAGTTCTGGAAAGAAAACTAACTCCAGAAAGTATTCATAATTTTAGGTTAGGATATGCTTCTCACGACATTTATATGGAAAAGGTGAAGTCTGTTGAATTAGAAAGAGATGACAGGCTAATATTTAATAACCATGATAGTTTTAATGGTTATATTACCTTTCCAATATTTTTTAATGGCAATGTGGTTGGAATTTATGGAAGAAACTTTAATAACAATCTTGGCCCTTCCCATTTACACTCGGCCACCCCTAAGGATACATTGTATAACATGACAGCTTTTAATAAGTCTTCAGTTATTTTAGTAGAATCTCCTATTGATTGTATTACTATGGTTCAGAATGGTTTTAATTGTGTAGCTTCTTTTGGCGCTGGGGTTAAAAAAACAGTAGCTAAATTCTTTAAAGATAAAGTTTGCTATGTATTATATGATAAGGATGAGGCTGGTTATAATGGAGCACAGCAGGTAATACGTAAGATTGGAACAGAATGCAAAAGAATACATATAATTATTTTTCCTGGTAAATACATGTGTAAAATGGATGCTAATCAATACTTCCTTTTATACCCCAAAGGAGCCAGAACCAACAAATCTTGGATAAAAAAATCTAGGCCAATTTCTGTTCCGCAATTCATAGTAAAAAAATATGAAAAAAAGAATAGTGATATCAAAGAGGATAAAATTGATATCGTAAAAGTTGGTAAATTATTGTTTGATAATTACATAGATAAAGGGAACTCCATTTTAGTAAGATGTCCCTTTCATAAGGAGGGAACTGAAGAAAATAACTCTCT
>CAYZVE010000250.1:0-1537 GCA_964481805.1 uncultured archaeon
AGATAGTCGTGGCTATTGTTACACTGCTTAAGTATTCTGTAAGTTTTTTTTGTTTAATCATAATAATATTATCAAAATTTCGGGGACACAACACTTAATTAAATAATTTCAAAACAGAATAACGGTGACTTTGCTTATTCACTTTTTATTTCTGTTAAAAATGTATGAAAGTTACAAAATATCAACCGCACCAATACTTTCTTTTTTAGTGTAATAAGTGCATTCAGTTACTGCCCTAATAGTTTTTGGCACAACTGCTGGTCTTCCTTAAATAATATATGATTGTCTTCAAACTCCTTTTGATTTTTGGCATTAAATTGCTTTTTAACATTCTTATACTTAGATACAGATACAATAAATGAATCCAATTCTATCTCCGGTTTATTGAAATTCTTTTCAAGTTCCTTTAGATATTTATGGAGTTGTATTTTTTCATCGTTGAAGTTCCCACAATTTCTTATACCCTTAGGGTCAATAAAAGTAATAGTTTGCTTATCTTGTATCTTCCGCCACATTATGAAGTCCGGATAAAAGCCACTGGTCTGAAAAAACTTGATGCCTCGTTGAGAAATGTTTCTTAATAAAAATATCTCTTCATTTCTAAATTCTTCCTGATTTGCCTTCAAATACTCCCTTAACTTCTTTACGAAATTTGTCTCGCCTTCATTTAATCTCTGCGGAACGGTCGTAAAATCTTTTCCCTTTCCGTATATGACTAACGGTGTGTATAAATGTTGGTCAAAATGAATGGTAGGAATTTCATCCAAATCATCTTTATATAATTTTTTGCCCTCTTTTAGGAGTTGTCTAATCTCTTTTATTTTCTCTTTTTCATCTTTGGGAATTTTCAGAGTGTAATTTTTATAAGATAAATTTTCATGGTCTTTGACTAAACATACCGGTTTCAATGTTTTGGACTCGCTTTGCCTCAACTTAAAGTTATAGAAACGGTCAAGATAGTTTTTCAGAACTATGAGAACTATTTCCTGTAAATTGCTTTTTAAGTCACCGAAATATTTCGGAATAACCTGTTCAGGATGTGCATATAGTTCATACACCTCATTTTTGATTATTTCTGAAATGATATTTTTATCAATACTTATATTAACATATCCCCGCATAATCTTATAATTGAGGATTTCCAGATAAATCTCGTCCCAATTCAACAAATCAAGATATTTATCCTCTAACGGAACCGACTTTTCCTCAGTTTCTGCCTCTACAACATCTAATCCATGTGCAAATTTAACCCTGGGTCTGATATCAATCTTGACTTTATTTAGAATGTTTTCGTCCGTTTCAACCCTGATGAATTGCTGGTCGAAATCGAACTTCTCCGATGGCTGAATCATATACAATTTTTCCCATTTCTTATCATCTATGAACCTTAATGGCAGTTGGATTTCTTCATACTCTACTTCTTCTTTTCTGATTGTCTCCAAGAATTTATTGATATAGTCCGCATTCAGTCCGAAGATATTGAGGGTTTCCAATGATTTTACTTCATACTTCTTTTCTTCACTCCGCTTGAGTGATA
>CAYZVE010000251.1:0-1536 GCA_964481805.1 uncultured archaeon
ATCTTTGATCTGTATCGAAATTCATATCTTCATTTCTTCTTAAAATCTTTGATGCGTCTCACCTCAAACCTTTCATTGCCTAAAACATCCAAATAGATAATAGCTATTTTATCTTCGACTTTATCGGCTGAAAATTTTACTTTCCAACCCTCTTTTTCTATCTGGTCTCGGAAAGGATAATAATCCATATCAAAAAATTTATCGTTGTAACCTTTATCTATCAAAACCATGCTTAACGCTTCTCTATTTTTAAATTCAATCGGCTTTTTTGCTCTTTGGACTGCTTCAAATTTTTTAATATCTATCACAAATTCACCAAATAATGTTTTTCCTGTTTTATAATATTTCGCCTCTACCTCTGGCGGATAAATGAAGTCAAAACCAATTGTTTCAATAAGTTTATTTATGTCTTTGCTGGTTGCCGGCTGAAGCGGTCGGGAAAATTGGTTTTTATGTAATTCGTCTATTACAGAATAAGGAATCCGAAGCACATAATATCTGATACCATCTTTTTCAATGTAATCTTGAAGAAAGAAGACACGATTGAGTGGAGCAATAACAAACATTCTTTCTTTCAAAAATTTCCCTAAAACATCATGAAGACCATCAATATATTCTTCGGTTAATGCTCCGCCTCTCGGAAATATATGTACTGGCGCGTTCATCAAAACTCCTTCTAATTTAAAGCCGTGTATGACTTGCTCTTTTTCTTCTGCCTGAAATAACTCTAAAGCAAATTTCTTATATTCTTCGTCGTCTAATCCCTTAAGATAACCGCCGTCAAAATAGAGTCCGGCATTATATAAAACAAATGGTTTTGGCTTTATCTCTTTTCCTTTCTGACCGATTCTTCCTTTCAAAGAAAGCATCCTTTTGAGCATTGTATAAATCGCAAATTTGGAAACATCGCACATTATCCATCTTCTCCTAAGTTTTTCTGCCACGGCTCCAGTTGTGCCAGAACCAGCAAATACATCAAGAACAATGTCCCCCTTTTGAGAAGAAGCTGATATTACTCTTTCCAGAAGTTCCTCGGAGTTCTCTGTTGGATAGCCAGTGTGATGCGTCTTATAACTTGGTATATCTGTCCAATTAGAATCCAATAATAAGTATGGTTCTTTTCTATACTCTGGCATCCCCACAACCTTTTTACCTTTTAAATCTGTGTAAGTTCTACTCGTGTTTATTCTAATATCTCCTTGTTTGGCTAACTCATCTATTCTCTTTTGTGACAATCCCCAGTGTTGACCCTTTGGTGGAAAATATAATTTACCAAAGAAATATCTTATTTGTTTTTCATAAGTTTTTCGTTCTCCCGGCATATCTAATGAAATCCATTGTCTTTCTTCCTCGCTTATTTTCTTTCTAAAACCGGTAAATAAATTATTGCCAAGTTTCGCAGCATAAAAAAATAATGAATCAGTTCCTGTCATAAATTGATTTTTTAATCCTTTAGGGACATATCCTCTTGTTACAACTATTTCATTTCTAAATTTCTCCTTCCCAAACACTTCATCCATTATCACTTTTACATAA
>CAYZVE010000252.1:0-1531 GCA_964481805.1 uncultured archaeon
GTATGTTGGATATTTTACCACATATACCAATAATACTACAAGAACTAATTATGCAATTTCTTCTGCTCGAGCAATCTTATTAATAGAAAATAAGGCAGAATTTTGGGTTGTGGATGGTAGTGGGAAACAAAGAATATGAGTTATAGATTCATGATGAAAGAAATATTTGAGAACCTATAAGGATTCCAAACGAACCAATAATCTTGATAATTTGCCTTCTTTACCTGTTATTTTGTAATGGCTAAGAACCCCCCAAAATGACCTGGAAGAGTTGGTGCTGTCACCAATAGAGCACAGTATGAAAATCCTAAAACATGACTTTATGTTAAAAAGGATATGAATACTGGTAAATTTATGGATAATAAAACTTCTTGAGGGAAATTTAAATGAGTTTCTGATAAATCTAAGAAGTAATGTTTCGGCCTTGTGAAAGCAGGGCCTTTTATCTTTTTCATATTTAATCATGCTATATTATGTCAACAAAAATGCTCAATCCAATTGAGATCATGAGGTCCATAGAAGTAATTGTTCTCATCTTCCAAATATTGAAAACAGAAAGCTTTTATGAGATTTTATTAGCTGTGAACCAGCAGTGAAAAAAGCAAAAGAATACGACCATAAAGCTGATGGCTGTTATTGGTGTTCGCCTAGTTGTCATACCTCATAAAATATAGACCTCCTGGTTTCCGGGGGTCTTTTCTAAAAAATTAGTTTTCTAAACACATGCAATTATGTCTGGCTAAGACATCTATTTCTTTTCTGTTTGTTTCTGCTCGTTGGCTTTTTTTGAATTTTCTTCTTTTGGTGGTGGTGGTGGTGGAACCGGCTTATATCAATGTGTTTGCACTGTTTCGTGTTCTATTATTTTTCTAGAATCATTGTGTTCTATCATTTTTTTTGAGGCATCTTTTGTCATATGTATTATAAATTATGTGATAAAAATATTAAAAGAAATAATATCCCAATAACAATGCTTCATATTGCGACATAGCGTAATCAATCCATTCGTAATCAAAGTTTTATTATGTCATTCTCTTTTCCAGAGCTATTTTCTCACTTAAAGTTTAAATCCAAACTTTCAATACGTTTTCTTATTGAATTTTCACTCAATGTATATGATATTAGTGTTGTTCATATAGCTATACCTAAGAATATTCGGCTAATAAATAACAAACAAGTATTTGTGTCTGAGGTTTTTTGAGTTAAGAAAAACATTCACGCTCATAATGCTGATACTGACAATGTAATCAATGTTGTGTCAAAACGGTTTGAAGAATCTTGACACTGAGCTTCATATTTACTTCTAATTTCTAAAAAGCTTTCATATGGATATTTCGGTTTTTTCATATCTATTTTTTTATTGATAAAACCACTTTCTTTTCTTCCTCACTCAATCCATACAAATCAAACACTAATTCATCAATTTTCCCATCAATAATTTCTATCTGTTTTTCTATAATTCTTTTGTCATCTTCAAATTCTACTTCTTTGAGCTTTTTTTGTGCGAGAAGCATTTGATCTACAAATAAAA
>CAYZVE010000253.1:0-1524 GCA_964481805.1 uncultured archaeon
TTAATTTTCCTTTTTACCTAATTCTCTCTCGATTCTTTTCGCTTCTTCCTCTGCCCTATTCTCATCATAAACTTTTGCATCTACACAAAATTGACCTATTTCCAAACACTGTTTTATTTCCATTAAAAGAAATTTCTTACTAAATCTACTTTTATAATGCAACCACCTCAATAAACGCATTTTGTATTCTTCCTCTGTTTGTGAAAAAGTCCAAACTGTATCAGGAATTCTTACCTTGTCGTACCCTTCTGCTATATCATCACCTCTTGTCAATTTCTTTCTTACAGATTGTCTACCTGCCCAATCTGTTACTATAGTAGACATATTCCTTTGTTTAGTAAGTTGTAAAATATTTTTATATAATTTCTTTTCTCCATGACGGATTTCATCTTTGTATGACCTATCTAATTCCATCTGTGAGGGACTGTCAATAATCAAAACATCAGGAACCATATTATCCATTACTTCTATATTGTTTAAAAGCCCCACGAGGTCATTAAAGGAAAAATTCATAGGTTGTTCTAACCAGAATTTGGCACCACGTTTTCTCAAAAATATTTTTATCTTTTGGAACTGAGATTCTTTAAATTCTTTTACCTTTAATTTTATACCATCATAATATCTTATAACCTGTCCATTCCGTGCAGATGAACCTTGTAAATTTGTTCCAGTAACTGCTGCTCTATACCGTGCCCAAAAAACTTCTTTTGGGGTTTCAAACACTAATACTAGAGTTTTCTTACCTTGCAAATGAGCTACTTTTGTCAAATGAATACATGCAAAAGTTTTCCCAACGTTTTGATCCCCGAATAATAAAATCATTTCTTTACGGAAAATACCGCCTACTCTTTTATCATACGGACTAACCAGCGTCAAAAAATTTCTCTCTCCTACATCATTCCCTAATACCATATTTTCTTGAGTCAAATAATCTATTACAGTTGCCCCAGTTACACCTTTCGCATCCCTGAAAGCTTGATAGATTCTTTTTTCAGCACCATCTTTATTCCCTTTATCTACTAACTCTTTGGCATCATTTATACCCGTAACAATTAACTCTGTCTGAATATACGGAGCAAAAGACTGTAAAACATAATCTTTATTTACGTCCAAGTCGGCAACACGTCCTAAATATTTTAGAGCAAGCGTTCGTTGAGATTTTTTTACTTTTCCTATACTATCTACAAGATCAACTATGTATTCTCCTGGAGCATCTTTATAGGTTTTAAAATAATCGTAACATAAATCAGCGATAATATATCTCTCATTTGAAAATGCCTTAATGGGCAAAGAATATGCACAACGTCCTAAAAAATCTGCATCCCATATTAGCAAAGAAATAATACTATCTATTTTATAACCCGAAAACCCCAAATCATCTATACGAAAATGAATTGTTTTAGACATGAATTATCAATATCTGTCAACTACCCTTCCCTGAAGGAAAGGGCTTCTTGCCAGACCTATATTAAATTAACAAATAACTGATAGTTTTGACTAATTGTATTTTTTAATACGCTTATA
>CAYZVE010000254.1:0-1509 GCA_964481805.1 uncultured archaeon
TTAGAAAAGATGTAGATTACGAAGAGTAACTTCCTATTTATTTAAAGTACTAATCCAATATAATTCTAGTTACTAAGGGTTTATTCTTTTCCGTGCCTCAAGTTCAGAGGAGAGGAAATAAATCTAAATATTTTTATATCCTAATTCTATAAAGATAATGCCTAAAGGCGGTCAGAAATGATTAGGATGTATCAAGATGCATTTTGTATCTATTTAGCTAATTCCAAAAGAAATATACCTATGAAATATCAAATGACCAAATTATACGATAAAACATGGGTTTCAGACAACTGGTTATTTTTGTGTTTCGCATGGATCATGTGGAAAAACTTTTATCATAAAAACTGATTAGAGGACCTGTACTTCCAAAAAAATGGTATTTTCCATTCCGGAGAAAATTAGTGAGCTAAATAGATACTGCATTTGAAGCAAAAGAAAAGCTACACAAGTTAATGAAAAAGGTCGTATTCTCCACAGGCTATGGCGAAGAAGATGTAGATTATACAGAAACAATCCACCTCAATATCGGAAATGGAACATTGACTTATGATCCGTATTACCAACAGTTGATTTATGAAGCTGATGAAGATATGCATGAGTTTGGGGATGATGACCTTGAGGCAATCCAATCATTAATTGAAGAGATAGAAAAGAGGTTTAAGGCTTTTGAGGCTGGAATAAAGGAGTCAAGGACAAAATTAGTAAAAGATTTATTTGATCAGCCTTTAAATATTAAGTTATAGGTGATATATATGAAATCAGCAGGGAAATGCAGTTTTTGCGGAAAAGAAGTTTCTGGGAGTGCAATGACAAAACATTTGTCTTCTTGCGGGGAAAGGATAAAATACAATGCTTCAGGATCCAATGCTGAAAAAATTTTACTTATCAAAGCTGAGGCTGGCCCATTCTGGGTTTATTTTGAACTGAGTTCCTCTTCCAAATTAGGAGACATTGACCAGTTTTTGCGCGACCTTTGGGTTGAATGCTGTGGCCATTTGAGCGTCTTTAAAATAGGGGAAATGGATTATTACTCGCAAAAATTAGAGCATGGGGACAAAACTATGAGCATAAAACTTGATGGTTTGCTGTCAGAGGGTATGACTTTCAGTTATGAGTATGATTTTGGAACTACCACAGAGCTCGAGATGAAGTGTATTTCGGAAAGAAACGGGTCTGTAAGGGGTATTAAGATTCTTTCCAGAAATGGCCCACCAGAATTTGTTTGCGACAATTGCGGGAAGCCTGCAAAAGAGATATGCTCTATGTGCATCTGTGAGGGGGGTGATACCTTGTTCTGCGAATCATGTGCAAAGAAACATAAATGCGGCGAAGATTATCTGCTTCCTGTCGTAAACTCTCCGCGAATGGGGATGTGCGGATATGTCGGTTAAAAATGATTAAGTATGTAAAATGTATAGATATTGCTAAAGAAAGCTTTAATAGTGCTAGGAAGGTGGTTGAATGGACGAGAAAGAATCTAAAAGAGTTATAAATGGCATCAAAAAATTT